>JBASYJ010000106.1:0-34200 GCA_049277435.1 Prolixibacteraceae bacterium | reverse complement strand
GTTTTTGTTGTTTCATTATTGCTTTCGCTCGGAAAGAATTTCTCGGTACTCACTGATATTATGCTCGATTATTTCCCCGGATACAACAAGTTCAGGGATGTTAAAAATATTATTGTCATTCAGCAATTTGCCATGGCTCTGCTTGGTGTTTTTGCCATTAAAGAAGTTTATCTCCGGAAAATCAGCAATGCGGAGTTTATGAAAGGATTGACCTATTCCTTTGGAATTACCGGTGGTCTGGCGCTAATATTTGCTGTTTTGCCCGGAATGGCAGGAAATTTCACCGGAAATACCGATGCGCAATATCTGCAAATGGGATGGCCTCAGCAACTGATTGATGCCTTGATGGCCGACCGGAAATCGGCGCTGAGGGCTGATTCGTTTCATACCTTTATTTTTGTTGCTCTGGCAGCAGCGGGTTTATGGGCTTACTGGACGAATAAAATTAAAGGACAATACGCCATCGTTCTATGGGTAGCGCTCGTTATTGGCGATATGTGGCCGGTAAACAAGCGGTATTTCAACAACGATAATTTTACCTCGAAACGCGAAGTGGCTGTGCCATTTCAGGAAATGCCGGTTGATAAAGCAATCAAACAAGATAAAGATTTGTATTACCGGGTTTTGAATTTGCAGAATCCGTTTGCCGACGCACGAACTTCGTATTTTCATAAATCGCTGGGAGGTTATCACGGTGCTAAAATGAAACGTTACAATGAATTGATCAGTTATGGAATTCAACCTGAAATGCAAAATCTGATTGCCGGATTCAAAAAACCGGAGACAATTGATTCGATCATGGGGACTTTACCTGTGATCAACATGTTGAATACAAAATATTACATCTACGATTTGAACCAACCGCCTCTGCCAAACTCACATGCTTTGGGAAATGCCTGGTTGGTGAATGGTATAAAAATGGTTGATTCGGCTGACCAGGAAATTAGCCTGCTCAATAATTTTGATCCAAAATCAACAGCTATTGTCAACAAGCAATTCGAAAAAGAATTGGATGGATTTACTTCCGGATCGGGAGATGGAGTAATTAAACTTACCGAATACCAGCCTAATTATCTGAAATATGATGCCACAGTGAACAGTGGGACCCAATTGGCTGTTTTCTCAGAGATATATTATCCCAAAGGATGGAAAAGTTTTGTCGATGGTAAAGAAACAACTCATCTTCAGGTTGATTATGTGCTGCGTGGTTTGGTGATCCCTTCAGGAAAACATGTGATTGAATTTAAATTTGAGCCGGACTCGTATTTCCTGGGAAATAAAGTTTCACTGGCCAGTTCAATCTTGTTACTTTTGGCCATCGCCGGCTATCTGGTTTATAGTTTCAAATACAAAAAAGATTAAATAATGACAGGCAAAGCTCAGCCTCAAAAGCTCAGTAAAAGGATTTTTAAGTCATACATGACTTCAACAATCAGTATTTCAATGGTATTGTTTCTGATTGGAATGCTGGGTGTGGTACTGCTAAACGCCGAACGGCTGGCTGATTATGTACGCGAAAACATCGGATTTACCTTGATCCTGAACGACGATGTTCAGCAAGCGGACATTGATAAACTGCAAAAGGAATTAACTGCATCCGATTTTGTAAAATCTGTAGAATATGTCGATAAGGAAACTGCTGCTGAACGTTTAAAAACCGAACTGGGCGAAGACTTTACCGGATTTTTAGGGTATAATCCACTTTTGTCGGCAATTGATGTAAAACTGCTGGCCGATTATGCCACTCCGGAAAAGCTGGTTATCCTGGAGAAACAATTCATGGAATATCCACAGGTAAAAGAAGTAACCTATCAGCGTGATATTGTGAGCATCATTAACGATAATGTTCAGAAGATTGGATTCATTCTTGTATTCTTTTCAGGATTACTTTTGCTCATCTTTTTTGCGCTGATCAACAATACCATCCGGATTTCAATTTATTCGCAGCGTTTCATTATCAACACGATGCTTCTGGTGGGAGCAACGGCAAGTTTTATTCGTAAACCGTTTATTAAACGCAGCATTGTTTATGGAATCGCCGGAGCATTGGTTGCCAATCTTCTGCTTTTTGTGCTCATGTTATCTTATGCTTCCGAACTTACGGGCATTATCAATATAGATGATTTCCGGATATTTGGGTGGGTGTTTTTTGCCGACCTTTTACTTGGAGTTCTTATTTCATGGGGCTCAACCTATATGGCTGTGAATAAGTTTATCCGGTTAAAATTTGATGAATTGTTTTACTAATCTATCGGGGGCAATATTTATCTTTTTAACTTCGCACTTTTAATCTACCTTTACGCAAAATATTTAAAGTATGGCAAAGAAAGAATTAGGCAGCATGGAAGGTTTTGCATTAGGCAAAGAAAACCTGAAATTACTGGTTATCGGTTTTGTGATTATCGTGGTTGGTTTCATCCTGATGGTCGGAGGAAAAAGCAGCGATCCAAATGTTTTTAATCCTGAAATTTTTAGCTTCCGACGCATAACACTTGCTCCTTTAGTTGTTCTTTTTGGCTTTCTGTTCGAGATTTACGCCATCATAAAAAAACCGAAAGAAGATAAATAATCACTGTTTTTATACTTATTTAACCTGATTTATTTATTTGATTTGTCGACAACCTCGTGTAATTCAGCTTTTTGTATGTTGGTCAGACGAATAACTTCCACTTTACTAAAGATCCTTTCAAATCAGTTTTTATTTGCCGGTCGTTTCAATAGCCTGAATTTCTAATCTTTACTCTTCTTAATATTCTGAAATTTCTGGTATTTTGCCGATCGAATCACTATATTTGCGGCCTGAAATTTTGACCTGTGCTGGGTTTACAAATCACTTATTTTAAAGCGTTTCAGGATGATGAGATCCATTGGGGAGTATGATTTTCAAAAAGGTGAGGTATTGCTTTTTGATAAAGATTTGGATTGGACATCCTTTGATTTGGTTCGAAAACTTCGAAATTTTCTCTGTCGTTCAAGCGGAATAAAGAAATTAAAAGTTGGTCATGCCGGTACGCTTGATCCAAAGGCAACGGGATTAATGATTGTTTGTACCGGTAAGGAAACCAAAAACATTGATCAGATTCAGGCTGAAGAAAAAGAATACATTGCCAGGATAAAACTTGGTGCAACAACTCCATCGTTCGATCTGGAAACGGCTGAGGATGAAACTTTTTCGACAGATCATCTGAGTGAGGAGCTGGTAAAGCAAACCCTTGAGAAATTCATGGGCGAGCAGGATCAGGTTCCTCCGGTATTTAGTGCAGTTAAAATTGAAGGGAAACGGGCCTACGAACATGCCCGTAAAGGAAATGACATTGTTCTTCAGCCCAAAAAAATTAACATATACGAACTGGAACTTTCTAACTTTTCGAAAGACGAAATCGTATTACGAATCGTGTGCAGTAAAGGAACTTATATTCGTTCACTGGCAAGAGACCTTGGTCTGGCACTCAACTGCGGAGCTTACCTGATAGGATTAAATCGCACACGAATTGGCAAATTTAAATTGGAAGATGCCTGGAATGTTCAAAATTTCATAGAAGAATTTCAGGAAAACGAAACTAATTGAAAATTGCTCCGTAGAACGTGGTTCTGTTCAGGAGTTAAAATACAGAAAGTATCAACATTGAAAAATAAATTAACACAGATATAGAATGAAACTATCAAAGTTTAAATACGATTTACCTGAGGAATTGATTGCGCTGCATCCTGCATCAAACCGGGATGAGTCAAAATTGTTGGTCTTAAATCGTGCTACCGGGCAGATCGAACACCGGGTTTTTAAGGATATTGTTGATTATTTTGGAGATCAGGATGTATTGGTTTTTAACGATACAAAAGTATTTCCAGCCCGTTTGTATGGAAATAAAGAAAAAACCGGTGCTGAAATTGAAGTGTTCCTTCTTCGTGAATTAAACCGGGAGCAACGTCTTTGGGACGTTTTGGTTGATCCTGCACGGAAAATCCGTATCGGTAACAAATTGTATTTTGGTGAAGATGATTTGCTTGTTGCCGAAGTTATCGACAATACCACTTCACGCGGTCGTACTTTGAGATTTTTATTCGACGGCCCTTATGATGAATTCAAGAAAACTTTATACGGGCTGGGCGAAACACCGCTTCCAAAATTCATCAAACGTGCGGTTACTCCTGAAGACAAAGACAGATATCAAACTATTTTTGCCAAAAATGAAGGCGCAGTTGCGGCTCCGACTGCCGGTTTGCATTTCAGCCGCGAGTTGATGAAACGCATGGAAATTAAAGGTGTAAACTTTGGTTACGTAACTTTGCATGTTGGTTTGGGTAATTTCAGAAGCGTTGATGTGGAGGATTTAACCAAGCACAAGATGGACTCTGAACAGATTTGGATCTCTGAAGAAGCCTGTGAAGTAGTAAATAAGGCTAAAGACTTAAAAAAGAATATATGCGCTGTGGGAACTACTGTTATGCGGACCATTGAAAGTTCGGTTTCAACTCAGGGTCATCTGAAACCATTTGAAGGATGGACCAATAAATTTATTTTCCCTCCATACGAATTTAGCGTTGCTAACCGTATGATTACGAACTTCCATTTACCACTTTCAACTTTACAGATGATGGTGGCCGGTTTCGCCGGATACGACAACCTGATGAAAGCTTATAAGGAAGCGATCAAAGAAAAATACCGATTCGGAACTTATGGCGACGCCATGCTGATTCTGTAAAAAATAGTATTCCTGAATACAAAATCCCCGGTAATTAAACGTTGCCGGGGATTTTTATTTTGTTGCGATTCAGATTCTTTTCCCTGAATTTCAACAATGAATCATCCGTTTCTGGTTTGTTTCGGCATTTTCTTTTGTAAATTTGATCGTATTTGAATTAAAAATCCTGAAAATTAAAATCTAAACTTATGGAACCACTGGTATTGGATGATCCGAATATACAGCCAACTGAAGAGCTGGTTTTTTCAATTATTGGCGAAAACAGTGTGTATTGGGAACAAATCGTTGATTATGTGTATGATAATCATTTTGACATCGCTGAAGAATGGCGGTTTTACAACGATGGGAAACGGTGGTTGTACCGGGCTCTCCGGAAGAAAAAAACACTTTACTGGATTGGTGTGCAGCAGGAAACTTTCAGTGTTACTTTCTGGTTTGGCGATAAAGCTGAACCGGTAATTTTAGCCAGTTCGCTTCCGGAAAATATGAAGGAAGACTTCCGGAATGCCAAAAGATATGCTCATAGCCGGGCTGTCACAGTTGAAATGCGTTCGCCTGAAGATTTTGAAAATGTGAAAAAACTGATTGAGTTGAAAGTAAAAACAAAGTAAATTTTCAATCAGGGATAAGCTTTCAGGTATTTAAATTACCTCACTTTGTTTCATGTTGGCTTGTAACTTGCATTAAGTTAGGTTGTTGATTGGTGTCATTTCAGGAATCATTATTCTGAAAATTCCGTACATCAATCAAACTTAACTTTAATACGAACCCTCATGGACACAAAAATTTTAAAAGGAACCCTTTTGGGTACTGTCGTTTTCTTTCTTTTGGGCTGGCTTGTTTATGGAATCCTCCTGGCCGATTTTATGGCAACCAACTACAATACTTGTAACAACCGACCCAATGGAGAAATGGAGTGGTGGGCAATTATAGTTTCGAATCTTGCCATGGCATTGTTGTTAACACTTTTTCTGAAGTGGTCCAATTCAAAAGTATTTTCCGATGGATTAAAAATTGGTGCTTTGTATGGATTTCTGCTCGGAACCGGGATTGATTTATCATTCTATTCCATGACTACCATGTTCAACAGTTTATCCATATTAATTGTCGATGTTTTGGTAAATACAGTCCTGATGGCAATTATCGGGATGGTGATTGTATTGCTTTGGGGCAAAGAAAAACAACCGGAATAATCGTACATACAGACCTGATTTACAGACAGAGTTTCCTGCGCAATGAAATTCTGTCTGTTTTCTGTCATCCTCCAATACTTGCCTTTAATCCGTATTGCTGAAAAATGGCAATGGCCTGTTGTTGTGACTCTTGCGTGGGCTCATTCAGAATCCTGAAATCGTTTGCCTTGCCTAATTTCTGATATTTTGGCTGGGCAATTTTATGGTAGGGTAAAAGATTTACCTCTTTTTTTTCTCCGGAAAGTCCGGATACGAATTTAGCTGTTTCAATCAGGTTCAGTTCATCGTCGTTGACACCACCAATCAGCGGAATACGGATAATAATTTTTGCTCCGTTCTCAGCCAGAACTTTGAGATTTTCCAGGATTTTTTCATTTGAAACTCCAGTCCAGTTGCGGTGTCGTTCAGGATCGGCCATCTTCAGGTCGAAAAGAAAAAGATCGGTTCGTTGGGCTACTTCCAGAAGGACTTCAGTACTTGCCAGGCCGGCTGTATCCACTGCACGGTGAATGCCAAGTTTGCCACATTCATCAAGTAATTCGATCAGGAATTTCGAATGCATCAAAGGCTCTCCTCCTGAAAAGGTCACTCCTCCGGCGGATTGTTCCATGAAAATCCGTTCTTTTTTAATTTCATTAATAATCTCGTTTACGGAAAGTGGTTTTCCCGAAAGTTCAATTGCAGTTGTCGGACAAACTTCAGCACAGTTTCCACATATTTTACAGGCTTCAGGATCAGTTTCGATTCCTTCCGGAGTGAGTGAAATTGCTTTTTCAGGGCAAGCTACCACACAAGTTCCGCAGCGAATGCATTTCGACTGTGCGTACATTCTTTCCTGTTTTCCGGAAATACTTTCAGGATTGTGGCACCACGCACAGTTCAGGTTACAGCCTTTCAGGAAGATGACGATCCGGATGCCGGGTCCGTCGTTGATGGCGTAGCGTTTAATGTCGAAAGTTAAAGGACTTGACATCAGAATCCGTTGTTTTCGGTGCGTTCGATCACTTCCTGTTGCAGGTCGGCATTCATGTCGTTGAAATAATCGCTGTAGCCAGCCATCCGCACCATCAGGTCTTTGTAATCCGACGGGCAAGCCTGTGCCGCCAGTAATGTTGCTGTGTCGACAATGTTGAACTGAATGTGGTGGCCACCCAGGGTAAAATAACTCCGGACGAGATGTCCGAGCTTCCTGATGTCCTCTTCTTTTTTCAACAGGCTGGGCAAAAACCGCTGATTGAGCAAAGTTCCTCCGGATCTAACCTGATCAAATTTAGTCAGCGATTTGATCACTGCCGATGGACCGTGTGTGTCGGCTCCGTGCGATGGCGATGTTCCGTCGGAGATGGATTTTCCGGCCAACCGGCCATTGGGCGTGGCTCCCATCACTTTCCCAAAATAGACATGACAGGTGGTCGAAAGCATATTCAAATGGTATTTTCCGCCTGGTTTAATGTTGGGTTTTCCGTCGATGGCATCAACCAGATCGTTGTAAACCTGAACGGCAATCGAATCGGCATACTCGTCATCATTCCCGAAAAAGGGAGTTCGGTTCATGATTGTTTGACGCATAACTTCTTCGCCTTCAAAATTTCCTGAAACAGCCTTCAGTAAACGATTCAGCCCGAATTTCCGATCTTCAAAAACGTGCTTTTTTAAGCTGGCCAGGCTGTCGGTAATTGTTCCCAGTCCGCAGCACTGTATGTAGCTGGTATTGTATCGCGGACCACCGTCGTAATAGTCTTTTCCGCGACTGATACAATCTTCAGTGACAACCGAAAGAAAGGGCGCAGGGGCATATTTGGCAAACATGCGGTCGATGTAATTACTCACCCGCATTTTAAGATCGACAACGTAATGAAGTTGTTTCAGGAAAGCAGCATATAGTTCATCGTAACTTTCAAAAGTTTCCGGATTGCCGGTTTCGGGGCCAACACGGATTCCGGTCACCGGATTAATTCCGTTATTCAGGGTAACTTCCAGAATTTTTGGGACGTTCAGGTAGCCGGTTAGCAAATAGGCTTCCTTGCCAAATGCCCCAACTTCAATACAGCCGCTGCAGCCACCTTCGCGGGCATCCTGAAGCGATTTTCCCTGACGAAGCAATTCGAGGACGTATACATCAGGATTAAAAACCGAAGGATAACCGTGCCCCTGACGAATGACCCGGGTTGCCGCATGCAGGAACTGATCCGGAGTTTTTGAACTGATGTGAACCGAACAGCCGGGTTGCAGAATGTGCAGTTCTTCAGTCACTTCGAGCATCAGGTACGAAACGTCGCTGGTTCCGTCGCTTCCATCGCTTTTTATACCGCCAATGTTGATGTTCGTAAAGTCGTTGTAGGTTCCGCTTTCTCGGGCAGTGATTCCAACTTTTGGCGGTGCCGGATGGTTGTTTACTTTAATCCAGAAACACGAAATCAGTTCTTTGGCCTGATCGCGGGTGAGGGTGCCGTCTGCTATTCCAGAAGAGTAAAACGGAGCCAAATGCTGATCGAAATGACCGGGATTCATGGCATCCCAGCCGTTTAATTCGGTAATTGTTCCGAGGTGAACAAACCAATACATTTGAATGGCTTCCCAAAAGTTTCGTGGTGCATTTGCCGGAACCCAACGGCAAATTTCAGCGATTTTCAGGAGTTCAGCTTTTCTTTCCGGATTGGATTCAGTTGCAGCAAGTTCTTCAGCTTTTTCGGCATGGCGTTCAGCAAAAAGGATAACAGCGTCGCACGAAATGTCCATGGCTTTCCACTCTTCGGCTTTATCGGTGGCCAGCGGATCGTTGAGGTAATCCAGACTATCCAGATTGGCTGCAATCTCGTGTTTGAAATCCAGCATCCCTTTCTGATAAATCTTGCCATCGAGCGCGGTGTGGCCCGGAGCGCGCTGTTCCATAAATTCGGTAAACATTCCCGCTTCGTAAGCCAGCCGCCATTCTTCAGGAACATGGCTGAAAATGCGTTCACGCTGCGTTTTTCCGGCCCAGTATGGAATTACTTCGCGCGAATAGGTATCAATGTCTTTCTGACTAATTGTGTATCGCTGGAGTTCGCGGGTGTTGAGTACGTTCAGGTCGTCGACACTGTGACAGGTCAGTTCAGGAAAAGTGGGAACACATTTAGGTTTTGGGCCCCGTTCACCAACTATCAGTTCGCCTTCGCCGAGGTAAATTTCCTTTTTGCGGCAATGATCGAGAAAGTTGGCAGCGCGCAAAACCGGAGTTGACATTTTGCCAAAGTTTTCCTTGTAAAAGGCAGTTTCGTGCAGCGCCCGTTCGATTGAAAGTGAAGGTTCGGTTTCGACACTCAGTTTGCGCAGTTTCTGAATTCGTTCGTTCATTCCGGGGCCTGCAGAGGTATTTGTTTTGGAATAGAAATTTCCTTCACTATGGGCTGAACGTTCAGGTGTTTCGACATGTGATATTATTTTTTCGAACATGGTCCGTTAATTTTATGTGTTTATTATGAGGTGATTTTAAGTTCTTTCTTGCTGAAAATAAATCAGGATTTGAACTTAGATGGAAAACACAAAAACTTAATTGTAGAACATCAGGCAATTAAACAATCGCCGGTAGGTTTTAATGAGAGTCGATATGCAGGTGGCTTTACCCATGTGGTTTTCAGCATTTACAACATGAACAAAAATAGTGATAAATTAATTCTGAAGGTGTGATTGGAATAATAATTTCGGTGGTACCGGACGCAGATTACGGAGCAAAAAAATCCCCGGTACTTTTTGAAATACCGGGGATTCGGAAACTATTTTTTTAATTGACTATTTGTCGAACAATTTGCTCCAGTTTTTAGGCTGACGGTTTTTCCAGGTTCCTTTGTGGTAAACGTAGCTAACCATTAATGGAAGAACCGAAGTTGCTTCTGCATAAACCATTTGTTCGTCGGTTACCTGAACTTTTCCCCATGAGCTGGCTTCTTTCAGAGTCGATGAAGAACAGGCCCCGTCGCGTACATCGGCAACAGTAATCTGAACTGCATACTGGTGCATCGGTACTTCTTTTCCTAAGATTTCGGCACAAACCACGGTGTCCTGAGCAAAGTTTTTAGGAACTCCACCACCAATCATGAACAATCCGGTTACTCCGGCAGCCATTTTAATTTTGGTTAATTCCAGAAAATCGGCAACAGAATCGATCGAAACGTGTTTTTCAGGATTTTCCCATTGGTGTTTGGCCAATCCGAAACCAGCGCTGGAATCAGAAAACGCAGGGCAGAAAATTGGCACATTGTTTTCATAACACACCTGAATCAGACTGTCTTTTTTCACTGAATTTACAGTAAGCCATTTTCCTATTTCCTTGATGAATTCGCGTGAAGAATATGGTCTTTTTTCCAGTGAATCGGTAATTTCCTTGATGGTTCCGTCGCAATTCTGCAATTCTTCTTCGTCGATGAAAGTATCATAAATACGGTCGATGTAGAGGTCGCGCAGGATTCCGTCGTTGATTTCGGTTGATCCACGATAGTGTTTGTGTCCAAGCGCTTCGAAAAAATCCATGTCGATGATGGAAGCACCGGTAGCAACGATAGCATCTATCATGTTATTTTTAACCATTTCCACATAAACCTGCATACAACCGGCGGCACTGGTACTTCCGGCGAGAGTCAGTATGTTGGTACATTCTGTATCGTTTACCATTTTCAGTAAAATGTCGGTAGCACTGGCGGTATCCCGCGAAGTAAACGACATCTTGCGCATAGAGTCAATAATAGGTGCTGAATCGAATGACTTAATGTCGATGTGTTCAATGGTTTCTTTTAGTAAATCTGATTTTTTCATTTCTGTTTTTTTGATCATTAATGTGCGTGCCCTAACAACTGTATTTATTTAAATATTAGCCAGATAGGCTATTTTTTACTTTTAAAAAAGTGTGCGAATATAGTATAAAAAATTTGGATCTGCCATCTTTCTTCCTGAAAATTTACCCGATAAATCTTCTCTGTTAACGATTTGGAAATGAATAATGTTACGAACAGTACGATCTTCAATGGGCAAACTGGGGCCTGTAATTTTCTTATTTCCCTGAAGGAAGAACCATGTCTTTCAGGAATATTTCGGCAATGTTGCTGATCGATTTTTCCAGACTGCGGTATTTAAATCCGGTGGTCCGGGTAATTTTTTCTCCGGAATACTGATTTTTCTGGTTCGTTCCTGAAACCGCATCGCGGGTGATCAGCGGTCTTTTTCCGGTGAAGAAACTGGCAGCTTTGGCCATTCTCCAGGCCAGGTGAAGTTTGATATCGGAAGCAAAACTTTTTGGTCGTGGTTTATTCAGGCCGTCGGCAATGTTGTTGAAGAAATCCTGGTAACTCATGTTTCCGGCATTCAGGATAAACCGCTGGTTTTTTACCTTTTCGAACTGTTCTTCTTCCATCAGTAAAATCATTGCCTTTACAACATCACGAACATCAACAAATCCAGAAATACCCCTGGTATAATAATTTAATCCTTTCCAGATCGATTGAAACAGTTTCGGACTGCCAATTTCCCAGTTTCCTGGCCCCATAATGATTGATGGATTCACGATAACCGCGTCGAGACCTTCCTCGATTCCGCGCCAGACTTCCATTTCAGAAAAAAACTTGCTAAGCGAATAACCCGATTTGCGTTTGGAGGGTGTCCAGTATGTTTCTTCATTAATTTCACTTCCGTCCTGGGTTTTTCCCAGTGCGGCGATCGAACTCACGTGGCAGAAACGCCTGACTCCGTTGTGAATGGCAGCATCGATCAGGTTTCCGGTGCCTTTCACATTGTTGTTCAGCATCATGTCGTGATCGTCGCCATGGAACGAAACAATAGCGGCACAGTGGTAAATGCTGGTGATTCCTTTTAAGGCTTCTTCCAGGCTGAGATAATCCAGAATATCACCTTCCACCCATTCGATCCGGTCAAACAGTTCGTTAACCTGATCGGTATAATACGAGAAGATTTTCTTCACCCAGGTTGTGTTGCTTTGTTCTCTTCTCAATGCTTTTACCTTCTGACCCGAATTGGTTAGTTCGAAAAGCAAATGAGCTCCTACAAGACCGGTTCCACCTGTTACTAATATCATATTAAAAGTTTTAAGTGCCTTAAGTGCCTAAAGTATATTAAAGTTGAAATGCCCAGTGCACTATATGAATTTCAGGCACTTCGAACTTTAGGCACTTCGAACTTATTTATTCCAGGGCATCACTGCTTTGGCTCCAAATTCCTTTGCTGTAAGTTTGCGGATCGGAACCAAAAGAATGCCAACATTCCGGATTGCCGGTGCATTAAATTTGAAGGGTAAATCGCTGTATTGAGTCATGAACTGTTTTACAATACGTTCTTTTTCCTCCACATCTTCAACGACTTCGGCTGTACCTTCAATAATGACCGATTTCGATTTTACCCGGTAGCTGCATCCAACCAGTTCGTCCTGCCAGGCTAAATCTTCGCCCAAGGTCCAGTTGATGCAGACATTTGGATTTTTTTTGATCGTTTCCCACATTCTGCCAAACTGAGCCGAATGGAGAATGACCCGGTCGCCATCCATGGCAAAATTCATCGGAAGCACATATGGAATGTTATCTTCCGACATGGCAACATAGCAGGTTTTGCATTGTTTCAGGATGTCGTCGATCTCGGTCCGGTCTTCAATAAAATGTGTTCGCATGGTGTATCCTGATATTTTAATGGTTTAACTGATGGTTCTGAATCCAAGCAATTCCGACAATTCTTTCATCACTTTTTTCAGATTCTGGAACTGGCTCATGTATTCCATCATCTTATCAATTTCATTGTTTTTACTCGCTTCCTGAATTTGGTGCTCCAGTATTTTAAGCAAGGATTTTACATTTTTCAGTTTATATTCCTGAATCAGTTTCGGAACCAAAAGGTATAAAATTTCCTGTTCGCTTTCGATAAAAGCGCCTGCCTTGCTCCAGCGTTTGCTCTCAGTGTACTTATCCGACATCAGGCTGCTTGAATATTTACTGATGTCAATATCCGGATGTTGGGTGAAAAACTTGATAGGTTCGAAATCCTTGTTATTCACGTTTTCTTCCATAGTATTCAACATGAATTTAATTTTCGGATTTACTGAAATTAATCCATCGTTCCTCAATTCGGTAATGACATATGCACCAACGGTAAATGAATTTACCTGACGTGTTTCTTCATCCTCCATTTCGAAGACGATTTCGTGAAAATATTTCAGGAGTATCCGGATTATTTCGCGTTCTTCAGTTTCAAACGGATTGGCAACTTTTTTTTCAGTAGCCTGAACAACTGGTTTTGCAGCCTGAACCTGCAGTTCCTGAATTTCTTTCCTGGTGTGATCTTCCGAATTCTTATTCTGAATTTTCCTGATTTCCGAATATAAAACCGCCTCCTGAACATCCATCAAACGGCTGCATTCCTTGATGTAAATGGTGCGGGTAATCGTATCGGGAATAACCGAAATCGAATGTACAATTTCGTTAATGAGTTTGGCTTTCGAAACCGGATCGTTTTCAACGGTTCCCATTAATAGCTGTGTCTTGAATTTGATGAAGTCGGTTTCGTTCTTTTTAATGTATTCGTTCAGTTCGCCGGCACTCATTGATCTGGCAAACGAATCAGGGTCTTCGCCTCTTGGCAAAGGCAGTACTTTAACGTTGATACCTTCTTCCAGAACCATATCAATTCCACGAAGCGAGGCTTTTATCCCGGCATCGTCGCCATCGTAAACGATCGTGATGTTGGGTGTAAAACGCCGGATTAAACGAATCTGATCCAGTGTCAGCGAGGTTCCTGAAGAGGCCACCACATTTTCGATTCCGGCCTGATGAAACGAAAGCACATCGGTGTAACCTTCAACCAGATAACATTTATCGAGCCGGGTAATGTCGCGCTTGGCCTGATAAATTCCGTAAAGGGTTTTACTCTTGTGGTAAATTTCCGATTCCGGGGAGTTGAGGTATTTCGCGATTTTTTTATCGTTGGTCAGCGTCCGGCCACCAAAAGCGATGACACGACCGGCCACATTGTGAACCGGAAAAATAACCCGTCCTCCAAAACGGTCGCGAACCCAATCGTCGCGTTTAATGGTCAGTCCGGTTTTTTCCAGAAATTCCATTTTGTACCCTTCGCGTTCGGCGGCCTTCGTAAACGTATCTTTTCCATCCGGACAAAAACCCAGTTCGAATTTGGTAATTATGTCGTCGCGGATTCCCCTTTCGCGCAGATAGCTCAGACCGATGGTCCGTCCTTCATTTTCGTTCAGTAAATACCGGCTGAAATATTTTTGTCCGAAAGCCGAAACGATCATCATACTTTCGCGTTCGTCTTTCAGTTGTTTTTGTTCCTCGGATTCTTCCTTTTCCTCGATTTCGATGTGGAACTTTTTGGCCAGCCAGCGCAAGGCATCCGGATAGCTGAGTTGCTCCAGCTCCATGATGAAGTTCACCGAGTTACCCCCTTTTCCGCAGCCAAAACATTTGAAAATTCCTTTGGCCGGTGAAACGGTGAAGGAAGGCGTTTTTTCGTTGTGAAAAGGGCACAGGCCCAGCTGGTTAACACCTCTTTTTTTGAGTGTTACAAACTCAGACACAACATCCGAAATGTTTGCTGCATCAACAATCCGCTCTATGGTTGAATGATCGATCATTGCTGCAAATGTAGAAATTTAAACTGTGATTCGATCATCGAAAGTAGCTGCCAGTCTCCTTGATTTAGTTTTTTGGAAGCTTAAATTTTTGAAAAATCACAACCTGCAGAATTCTCCATTTGTAACTCTTGTTACATCCCAGAATTACCAATCTTTATACTTTTGTTGATATATCTGAATTCAAATGGTAAAAAATACGATCCTCAATAAATTACGGAAGTACCACAAATGGCCGGGAATCGTGATCACACTGTTTGTGATCCTGTTTTCGGTTTCCGGTATTTTTATGAACCACCGGAATCTAATTTCTTCGGTTGATCTGAAAAGATCGCTCCTTCCGGAGGAATATGAATACAAAAACTGGAATAACGGAGCAGTGAAATCGGTTTGCCTGATCAGTGCAGATTCAGCACTGGTCTACGGAAATATTGGAATCTGGCTGAGTACCGACGGATTTAAAACCTTTCAGGACTGGAATACAGGCTTCCCTTCAGGAATAGATAACCGCAAAATCTCCAAAATTATACAAACTCCGGAAGGCAAATTGTTCGCAGGGACATACTTTGGCTTATTTCAATTTTCAGAAAATGGGAAAAAGTGGCAAAAAATTGAACTGCCTGTCGGGGAGGAACGGATCACGGATCTGATCCTGAAAAAGGACGAATTATTGGTTCAAACGCGCTCGTTTTTATTAAAATCCACCGGTGGAAATACGTTTCTGACGATTGCATTACCTGAACCTCTCGGTTATAAAAAAGAGGCAAGTTTGTTCAAAACCTTGTGGCTGCTGCATAGCGGCGAAATCTGGGGGGATGTTGGTAAACTGGTTGTCGATCTGTTTGGACTGGCGATTCTGATCATTTCAATCACCGGATTAATGCATTTTATTTTTCCGAAATGGTTGAAAAACCGAAAGAAAAAACAAAAGGAAACGTCAAAACTTGTGACTGCCCGAAATATTAACCTGCGCTGGCACAATAAATTGGGCTGGATTTTTATTCCATTCCTGATTTTTGTGACTATCACCGGAATGTTTTTACGTCCTCCCCTGCTCATACCGATTGCAAATTCTGTAGTTTTTCCAATTCCCGGAACAGTGTTGAATTCTCCAAATCCATGGTACGACAAACTTCGCCGGGTTTTGTACGATGAGCAACAGAACATATTTGTGTTTTCGACGAATGACGGGATCTTCTTTGCCGATGGTGACTTTAAGGAACCGATGCGCCGGCTGATGAACGAACCACCCGTGAGTGTGATGGGCTGCAATGTACTTGAAAAAAAGGGGCAGGGAACCTATCTGATTGGATCTTTTAACGGATTATTTCTCTGGAATCCTTTCAGCGGTGAAGTTTGGGATTACCTCTCCGGAAATTCTTATCAGGCAACGGAAGTTGCCGGTCCGCCAATTTCAAAGGACATGATTGACGGATGGTTTGCTGACCAATCTGAAAATGAATTCTATTTCGATTACAACCACGGGGTTTTGCCCATTCGGAATAATTCGAAATTTAGTGAAATGAATCCTGAAGTTATTCGCAAAAGCCCGATCTCACTGTGGAACCTTTCGCTCGAAATTCACACCGGCCGAATCTTTGAGTCCTTGATTGGGATGCTCTATATTCTTTACGTTCCGCTTGCCGGAATTTGTATTTTGGTCGTTCTGATCAGTGGATTCCTGATCTGGTGGTTGGGTTACCGGGGAAAATCGAAGAAATAGTCCTTTTCAACTTTCAAGATAGTGAGGGGGTGATTTTAAGTCACCCCCTCACTAATTTTAAGTCACCCCCTCACTAAAATTAGCTGATGCTTTGTAAAAAACCGGGAGCTTTGCGGTGTTTGGTTGCCTGCTCGTAGGCAAAAGCCAGTTTGATTAAAGTTGGTTCGCTCCAGGCTCGTCCAAAGAATGAAATTCCAACCGGCAATTCGTGAATGTAACCTGCCGGAACTGTAATATTTGGGTATCCTGAAATCGCTGCAGGTTCAGAACTGCTTCCGCTAAAATGATCACCATTAACCCAATCAATGGTCCAGGCTGGTCCATTCGTCGGAGCAATCAGAGCATCGAGCTGATGCTGATCCATCAGTAAATCAATTCCTTTGGAACGGGTCAGTTCCTTTACTTTTTTCAAGGCCTCCAAATAAACAGGTTCTTCCAGGCCGCTGGTTTTCTCTGCTTCTTCAAAAATTTCCTGTCCAAACCATTTCAGTTCCTGATCCGGACTTTTCCTGTTAAACTCAATCAAATCAGCCAAAGTTTTTACCTGAAGTCCGTTTCTGGTTTCCAGATAGGCATTCAGATCGGCTTTAAATTCTGAAATCAACACCTGCCATTCCAGTTTTCCCCATTCAGATTGATTTTCAAATTTCAGGTTTTCAATCACTTCGGCACCCTGTTCCTTCAGGATTTTAACTGCGTTAGCAATCAGATTATCAACCCCTGAATGATAACCAAAAAAATCAGCGGCTATTCCAATCCGGGCACCTTTTAATCCACCGGCATCCAAAAACTTAGTGTAATCTTCCAATACTTTTCCGTTTACCGGATCCTTTTCGGCGAGCAAACCCAACAAAATTGCGGCATCCGAAACCGATCTGGCCATTGGTCCCGCGGTATCCTGGCTGTGCGAAATTGGGATAATTCCGTCGCCACTCCACAATCCAACAGTGGGTTTTATACCAACGATGCCATTTATTCCTGAAGGGCAAACTATCGAACCGTCGGTTTCAGTTCCAATTCCGATGGCGCATAAATTTGCTGAAACAGCAGCACCGGTTCCCGAACTCGAACCACAGGGACTCCGGTCGGTGCCGAATGGATTTCGAACCTGTCCACCCCGGCCACTCCAGCCGCTCGACGATTTGGTTGACCGGAAATTAGCCCATTCACTCAAGTTGGTTTTGCCCAAAAGAACGGCCCCGGTTTCGCGTAACTTCTGAACCAGAATGGCATCATCCGGAGCAGATGAACCAACCAGAGCCAGCGAACCGGCCGTAGTTTGCATCTGGTCGCCGGTATCAATGTTGTCTTTGATCAGGATTGGGATTCCGTGCATTGCACTGCGGATTTTTCCTGATTTTCGCTCTTCATCCATTTGGCGTGCAATGTTTAGAGCATCCGGATTGATTTCAATAACTGCACGCAATTCTGGTCCGTTTTTATCAACCAGTTCAATCCGGTCTAAATATTTCTGCGTAATTGCTTCGGAAGTTAAAGTTCCCGAACTCATTTTTTCCTGAAGCTGGCTGATGCTCATTTCATTCAGGTCGAAACTGGAATAATCTGGTTGAGTTGTTTTTGATTCTGTATTTGGTAAACATGAACTCAAAGGAGCCAAAGCCAGAGTTCCGCCGCTGATAGCAGCCGTTTTGAAGAAGTTTCTGCGTTTCATATTCAGGTTGTTGATTGGAGCCTCAATTTAAGAAAAGCATTTGAATGTACAACAGTTTAACTTAAAACAAGTCAAGGCTTCACTTGAGTGAAACCCTGACTACTTAGTAATTCATGTATTATTTAGGCAACCTCATAAATTACACCATTAGGTTGTACCATTTTTTTTGATGCATCCAAAACTTCAATGCCTACAATATTTCCTTCAGCATCATAATCTAAAATGATTCCGGGTTTATCCTGGTCGCTTTCTGCAACTTTCTTTTCTGAGAATTGGATATAAACCACATCAACTTCCTTATCGTATTTAATCAGCATATTTGTCTGTTTTTGATGTTTTGTATACTGTAATTATTACTGAAGGTTTCTTTTGTACGTTGACAAATACCCGGAAAAGATAACTTTTTGAATTCTCTTCCAATAATTTCGAATAAATATTAGTTGTAAGATCCTGGTTCATAATGAAATCATATTGTTTTACGGTCAATAATACCTGGTCTTTCGAGATATTTCTGCGAATCATCTGTTCAAGTGCATGATTTGAAAATACAAATTCCATAATTCAGAAAAAATACATTTACCTGTTCTGATATTGCTTGTCGTAATATTTCTGATAATCGCCGCTGGTTACGTTTTCCATCCATTCGGTGTTAGCCAGATACCAGTCAATTGTTTTTTCAATTCCTTCTTCAAACTGAAGGCTTGGCACCCAATTTAGCTCTTTTTGCAGTTTGGTGGAGTCGATGGCATAACGTAAATCATGTCCGGCGCGGTCTTTCACATAGGTGATTAGTTTTTCGGAAGTTCCCGGTTCGCGACCAAGTTTACGATCCATAATGCTGCACATGACTTTGATCAGGTCGATGTTGGTCCATTCGTTATGTCCGCCAATGTTATAAGTATCGCCATTCTTCCCCTGGTGATAAATCACATCAATGGCACGTGCATGATCTTCTACCCAAAGCCAGTCACGAATATTTTCACCTTTCCCATAAACAGGAAGTGATTTGTTGTGCTTGATATTGTTGATGAACAGCGGTATCAATTTTTCAGGAAACTGGAATGAACCGTAATTGTTGGAGCAGTTTGAAATTACGGCAGGAATTCCGAACGTATCGTGATAAGCTCGGACAAAATGATCGGAACTGGCTTTTGATGCCGAATATGGACTGTGTGGATCGTATCCGGTTTCTTCAGTAAACATTCCTTCAGCGCCCAGACTTCCATAAACTTCGTCGGTCGATATGTGGTAAAAACGTTTGCCGTCGGTATTGTCTTTCCAGATTTGCCGGGCAGCATTGAGCAAATTAACCGTTCCGATTACATTGGTAAAAACAAATTCGGTTGGATTGCTAATAGAACGGTCGACATGAGATTCTGCTGCCAGATGGATCACGCCGTCAAATTGTCGTTCTGCAAATAAGTCGAAAATAAATTCAGCATCAACAATGTCACCTTTCACGAATTCGTAATTTGGCTTATCTTCAATATCGGTCAGATTGGCCAGATTTCCGGCGTAAGTCAGCTTATCGAGATTGACGATTTTATATTCAGGATACTTATTTACAAACAAACGTACCACGTGCGAACCAATAAATCCAGCACCTCCGGTAATCAAAATTGTTTTCATTCTTTATTTTTTTCAGTTAAAACCAAAAATAAGCATTTATGTTTAAATGGCAGGTCTTATCATTAATTTAAAAGGTCTGCCTTTGTTTGGCAGACCTTTTAACGAAATATTTAATGGTTTATTATTCCATCCCGCGAACCTTTTTTTCCCAGATCCAGGCTGAAAGCATGGTTTCTTCCAGTCCTTTTTCGGCCTTCCAGCCTAATTCTTCGTTGGCGAAAGTTGTATCGGCCCAGATTTTTTCAATGTCACCGGCACGTCGCTCAACAATTTTATAATTCAATTTTACTCCGGAAGATTTCTCAAACGCGTGAACTGCCTCAAGAACTGAAACACCTTTTCCGGTACCCAGGTTGAAAATTTCATAGCCGGCTTTATTTTTGTTTTCAATCAGTCGGTTTACTGCAATCACGTGCGCCTTGGCAAGGTCAACAACATTGATGTAGTCGCGTACTGCAGAGCCGTCAGGAGTATTATAATCATCTCCAAAAATCATTAGTTCCTTGCGTAATCCGGCAGCAGTCTGCGTAATAAATGGAACCAGGTTTGCAGGAACTCCCAACGGAAGTTCACCAATTAATGCAGATGGATGAGCCCCGACCGGATTAAAATAACGCAGAGCAATTCCCTTAATTTGTGGATTGGCGTTGATGGTATCGAATAAAATATCTTCATTTACCCTTTTTGTATTTCCGTAAGGTGATTCGGCATCTTTTCTTGGCGTATTCTCAGTAACTGGCAATTGGTCGGGTTGCCCGTAAACGGTGCATGATGATGAAAAAACTATATTAGAAATCCCGTATTTCAACTGACATTCCAGCAGGTTGATTAATGAAACAAGGTTGTTTCGATAATATAACAGCGGTTTTGAAACCGATTCACCAACTGCTTTTGAAGCTGCAAAATGAATGATTGCTTCAATCTTTGGATATTTAATAAAGAATGCATCTACTTTATCCATCTCAATCAAATCGAATTGTTCAAAAACCGGACGGATACCGGTAATTTTTTCAATACCATCCAAAACTTCCAGACTTGAATTTGAAAGGTTATCAACAATAATCACTTTATAACCCGCATTTTGCAATTCGACTACAGTATGCGAACCTATGTATCCGGTACCTCCGGTAACCAAAATTTGTTTCATAGTATGCCGTGTAATTTTGATGAGCCACAAATTTATGAATTATCTGGTTTCGAATAGACTTCCACGATACTTAAGTTTGATTTACAATAATTTCTTAATGGTGTTGAAAACTTTGCCTTGAAGCAATGCTAAATTTTCTTACTTTTGACTTATAAAACAAGTAGAACGTGGAGATTAATCAATACATAAAAGAGCTTTTAATCCTGAATGATTGCGTGATCATTCCTGAATTTGGAGGATTTATTGCCAACTATAAACCGGCAATGATTGAAAATAATCAATTTTTCCCCCCTTCAAAAGAAGTTGCTTTTAATAATAAGTTGACTTCAAACGATGGATTACTTATTAACTATATTTCTGAAATTGAAGGAATAAGTTATACAGATGCCCAGCAGAAACTGGAGAGTTTTGTTGACGAAACATTATTAAATCTGGAACGCAGACGAAATATTTATTTCGAAGGAATTGGGTATTTGCATTATGACTCGCGCGAAAATCTTCTTTTTGAACCTCAGTTGAGAGAGAATCTGCTGGTTGATGCCTATGGTCTTCAGAATTATACGTTTGAAAAATTGTATCAGCGTTCGATGCCGAAACCTGCTTTCAAAATTCAAAATCAGGAACCAATACCGGTAATTTTTCAGAAACGAAAATTGCAGAAACTGGTTGTTGCTCTGCCTTTACTCATGGCAATGGCATTAATCCCGCTAAAAAACAACAAGGAATATTTATCAAAATCAGATATGGGAATGTGGGAAGCACTGACTCAGAGTGCAACCGTTTCCTCTTCTGCTTTTCAGGAAGAAAATATAGCTGAATATGCTGAAAATATTGCTGTTCCTGAAGTTCAGGAATTGAAATATTTTATTATCGGCGGAAGTTTCAGAAGTGAAGAAAATGCTGAAAAATATATTCAGCAATTGAAAGAACAGGGATACACCGGGAAAAATCTGGGCATTTTCAAAGGCCTCAACCGGGTAGCCATGGAAGGTTTTGCCACCTTGGAAGAAGCTCAGAAAGAATTGAATTCACTGCTCTACAAACATCCCCAATCGGGCGTTTGGATCCATGTCAGCGAATAAAATATGAAGCTCCGGAAGGGAGCTTTTTTTATATTTATCGTGTACTAAATGAAAAAAGCCACTCAGAAAATAAATCTGAAGTGGCTTATTCATTGTGAATCTAATTGGATCAATTTATTTAAACCTTTTCTCTTTTAACCTATTTAAATTGACCGATTGTATAAAAGTGTTCATGGCTTTGAGACAACTTATATGGTTTCTCGTTTTACAAAACCTGTGCCAAAGAGTATGCATGTACCTGTAAAATTTTCAGGAAAAGAGAAGTTTAAATTTTACCGGTTACATGAATCAGGATATCAATCACATGACTAACATTTTGGTTGAATACTTTAAGAATGTCTTCCCAGGTTACCGGCGTTTCATCGGTTTTCCAGCAATCGTAATCGGTGCTCATGGCTATGGCGGCATACGGAATTCCCAGTTCATTGGCCAGAATTACTTCAGGAGCAGTCGACATATTAACCACATCGGCTCCCCACATACGGAACATATTTGATTCTGCCCGCGTTGAGAAACGTGGACCTTCAATGGTTACCACTGTTCCGGTTTCGAAAATTTTCAGTCTAAGTTCTCGTGCGGTTTCAACGATTATAGTCCGCAAATAACTGTCAAATGGATCAGCCATTGGCGTGTGTTTCATTTCCCGTGATTCAAACGATTCAAAGAATGTAACTGGTCGGTGTCGGGTAAAATCAATAAACTGGTCAAGTATCACAAAATCACCCCGGTCAATTTCCTGACGTAAACTTCCGCAGGCAGTTGTAGCTAAAATATGTGAACAGCCAATTTCGCGAATCGCCCAGATGTTGGCCCGGTTATTTACCTGGCTTGGCGGAATGGTATGCTGGCGGCCATGACGCGAAAGAATAACCACTTCCCTTCCATTTATTTCACCGCATTTAAAATCGGAAGTTGTTAGTCCATATGGTGTATCAATTTTTAGGTCGGTTGCATTTTTCAGGATGGAAGGATTTTCCAAACCTGATCCTCCTATAATGGCAATTTTAGTCATTGTGGTATCGATTGTAGATGTTGATTATTGCAAAAGTTGCTTCTTCCAGAGTTCTCCCAAAAGCCAGAATTCCTTCTTTGTGTCCCCCCATGATGATGATTTTTTCAGTATCATCTTTTAGTGAAAAGGCTATTTGTTTTACAGCCAAAGCCATTTCCGGAGTTCCGTATTCAATTTCTCCGGAAGTGGTCGGAAAATTATTCAGGAGTTTTTCCCACAGCCACAGGCAATGAACATGAACTACAGCGCCTGTTTCAGGAAGCGCTTCGTAAGTAGCGGCATGGGTCAGGCTTTCGGCCGAAGCTTTGGTTAAGCCTGAACAGAAAATTGAATTTTGCTCAAAACTATATCCCGTTACTATAGAATAATGTGATGGATTGAGTTCGGCAAACTGACCGGTTGTACTGCCGGTAATCACAAAACCGTCATTCAGTTTAACTGAAATATTTCCAAATCCTATCCCGTCCGGATAAATTCCGATCAGGTTAAGTTCATAAAGTCTTGAGCGATGAAGCTGAAGATCTTCAAAGATATTTTCAGGAATTGAGACATCTTTTTGCTCCCAGCTGCAATGAAATTTGATGTATCCTTCTGTCATGTGTATGATCTTTTTTCAGGAAATAAGGTTAATATTCCTTCCCGGCTTGCTTTGCAAACTCCTCTTTCGGTAATAATTCCGGTAACGAGTCGGGCAGGAGTGACATCAAATCCATAATTGGCAACCGGACTTTTTTCCGGATGAACGCGAAATTCGTGAACTTCCTCGCCCAATTTTCCTTCCATCATGTAAACTTCCCGTCCGTCACGCTGCTCGATTGGGATTTCGGCAATTCCATCACTGATATTCCAATCGATCGTCGTTGAAGGAAGGGCTGCATAAAACGGAACTCCATTGTCGGCTGCGGCAAGCGCTTTTAAATATGTACCGATTTTATTGGCCACATCACCGTTTAGAGTTGTTCGGTCGCTGCCAACAATCACCAGATCAACCATGCCGTGTTGCATCAGATGACCACCGGTATTGTCAGGAATAATGGTGTGCGGAATTCCGGCTTCGCCCAGTTCCCAGGCTGTCAGTCTGGCGCCCTGATTTCGCGGTCGCGTTTCGTCAACCCAAATATGGATCGCAATTCCGGCTTCGTGCGCCAGATACATGGGCGCCGTTGCTGTTCCCAGTTCAACACAGGCAAGTCGTCCGGCATTGCAATGCGTTAAAATCTGTACCGGTTCTCCGTTCTTCTTTTTGCTGATTTCCTGAATCAGTTTCAATCCATGTTTTCCAATATTTCTGCTGAATTCGATTTCACGCAGTTTAAGTGATTCTGCATATTTCAGTAAAAGCTGGCAATTTTCTGAATTGGATTTTTCTCCGGAAATAACGGTCATCGCTTCGTCGACCGCAAAAGCCAGATTAACAGCGGTTGGACGTGATGATTTGAGCCTATCGGCGGCTTTTATCATTTCAGGAATAAAACCTGCTCCGGAATAATTGGCAGCTGCCAGATACATTCCGAATGCGGCTGTAACTCCGATCAGAGGAGCGCCACGCACAATCATATCGGTTATGGCGAAACGTGCTTCTTCCAGTGTTCGGAGTTCAACAATCAGATTTTGAAACGGAAGGTACCGCTGATCAATCGTTTCAACCAGATTTTTTTCGGCATTATACCAAATTGTTTGTGGATTTCCCATGTGACTGATAATATTTTAAACCTCCAAAGATAAGGGATCAGATCTAATAGCAAGTTCGGACTTGAACCTAGTTTCGTCATTATTCCGGATTTTTTCTGACTTTTGTATTCACAAAAATTAAAACTATGGAAATGCTGAAGGGAATAAAAAATATCATATTTGATTTGGGCGGTGTTTTACTGAACATTGATCCTAAAAAGACAATTGAGGCATTTGCCCGAATGGGAATGGAGCAGCTTGTAAAAGATTCCGGACTTTCCTATGATCACGATATTTTTTTCCGGATGGAGCAGGGAAAACTATCGCCGGATGAATTCAGAAAAGGAGTTCAGGATATGCTTCCTGCCCCGGTTTCTTTTGAAGAGATTGATGCGGCCTGGACTGCCATGCTGCTCGATTTTCCTGAAATCAGGGTTCAGTTGGTGAAAAATTTAGGAAAACATTTCAAGATTTTCCTTTTTAGCAATACCAATGCTATTCATGTCGAAAAGTATCATGCCAATTTCAGGAAACAACATGGCTTTGAGGTTTCATCCTTGTTTGAGAAAGATTTCTATTCGAATGAAATAGGCTTCCGAAAACCTTCTCCGGAATCATTTCAGGAAATAATCCGCCTTTCCGGAATAAAGCCTGAAGAATCGATTTTCATTGATGATTCGCAGCTAAATGTTGAAGCTTCAATTTCTTCCGGATTAAAAGGATTCTGGCTTGAGCCTGATCAAAAAGTGGAAGAAATATTTCAGGAATATTTGTAATTTTTGAAACTTGCCTTGACTTTTTGTTGTTTTAGTATTGAACTTGCCTTGATATTTTGTTGTTTTTGCTATATATTTGCCTTGACTTTTTGTTGAAAGGAAAAATTTGTGCTAAAAATACCAAAAAGATGAGACGGAATATATTCAGTCAATTGCTCCTCTGGAAGGAATCGGAAAGCAGAAAAGTGCTTTTATTGCGCGGTGCAAGGCAAGTAGGAAAGACTTATGTTGTGCGGGAGCTGGGAAAGACTTTCACCAATTTTATAGAAGTTAATCTCGAAAAGGATTCGGTTGTGGCCGGTTTTTTCACGAAGGACCTCAATCCTGCCCGTATTTGCCTGGAGTTGTCGGCTTTCTACGGAAAGCCAATTCAGGAAAATGAAACACTGCTGTTTTTCGATGAAATTCAGTCTTGCCCAAGAGCAATTCAGGCGCTTCGGTTTTTTTATGAAGACATGCCCCGGTTGCATGTGATTGCTGCTGGATCGTTGCTTGAATTCGCATTGGCTGAATTACCTTCATTTGGAGTGGGACGCATTCGTTCCATGTTTATGTATCCGATGTCGTTTCAGGAGTTTTTAATGGCAAACCGGATGGATCAGTACATCGATCTGATCAATAACGCTTCGCCTGATAATCCTTTGAATCCGGTGTTTCATGAAAAGCTTCTGGAGTATTTCAGGAGATTTTTACTTACCGGTGGGATGCCTGAAGTGGTGAGGCAGTTGGTTGAAAACAATAGTTTGTACGATGCCCTAAATGTGTTGAGCGATCTTGCTTTATCCATCCGCGACGATTTTTCGAAGTACCACAGGCGGGTTCCTGAAAGCCGAATTCGTGAAGTTTTTGCCAGTATCGTAGAACAAGCAGGCGCCAAATTTGTGTATGCAAATGTAGTAGCTAAGGCCAGTCACCCGCAAATTAAGGAAACGCTCGAATTGCTTATTATGGCCGGGTTGGCATTTCCGGTTTACCATACTTCGGCCAACGGATTTCCTTTGGGTGCACAAATGGATGTAAAAAAGTTCAAGGTTTTACTATATGATACCGGAATCTTTCAACACATTTTAGGCCTGAATATTCGGGAATATCTGGTCGTTGAGGAGATGGAAATGGTAAATAAGGGAAGTTTGGCTGAAATATTTGCCGGGCTTGAATTGATGAAGGCATCCTCCAATCTGGAAAAACCGCAATTATTTTACTGGCACCGGATGGAACGGAGCAGCAATGCTGAAGTTGATTATGTGATCAGGCAGGGTGATGAAATTGTGCCGGTTGAAATTAAGTCGGGATACAGCGGAAAGATGCAAAGCATGCGCCTGTTTATGAAGGAAAAGAATCTGAATCGAGGGATACGTTCGTCGCTTGAAAACTTTGGCCGGGACGGAAATATTGAAATTATTCCACTCTATGCTATTTCAACCTTAATCAGGCAATAAAACAGACTGGGAAATTAATTTGTGATTAAGCTTCCCGGTCTTTCCAGTCACCGTTTTCACGAATAATTGCTTCGAGTTCTTCAACAGCCTGCTCGAATGGAATGTGTTTCTTCATGAGTTGCTGCCCTTTGTACAGGTTGACATTTCCGGGGCCAGCCCCAACAAATCCATAATCCACGTCACCCATTTCGCCCGGACCATTTACCACGCAACCCATGACTCCAATTTTCAGGTGATCGAGGTGGTTAAAATGAGCTTTTATTTTAATTGTGGTTTCGTGCAAATCGAACAAAGTACGGCCACATCCGGGACACGAAATAAATTCAGTTTTGGTCAGTCTCATGCGGCTTGCCTGAAGAATAGAGAAACTCAGATCTTTCAGATCGGTGAATGTAATCTGATCGAGTTCATTGGTGATACAGAGTCCATCGCCATAACCGTCAATCAGCACTCCACCAATGTCTGCTGCCGCTTTAATCTGGATGTTTTCCAGGTACCTTTCATTGTATTTCCTGAAAATTACGACCGGAACTTTCCAAATGTGTGATTCAAGCGTCATAAAGAAAGCCCGAAGTTCGGCAAATGGATTTTTATTAAAACTTTCAAGAATCAGAATCGTTTTCCGGGTCTGTTTTAATTTGGTAATGATTTCTGGATTATCGTCCATAAAGCGGTCGAATTCCTCTTTATTTGTGCGGATAAATTTGGTTTGCCCCCAATGTGAACCTCCAAATAAATATTCTTCCAGTGTAAGAACAGGATACGAATTACCTTCAAGATCAAGTACTTCGTTTACGTTGAAGAAGTAATCAGGAATTTGTTTTCCGCGTAATGGTAAGATCTCTGAAAGTGTGCGACCACGCAGATCGGCCATGACAATTGGCAAATGATTATCACCCAGTTTTAAAACCGGACGGACCGAACGCCGTTCGTATTCGAATGGATTGATCTGAGCAAAAAGAGGTGCTTTTATTGGTTTGTGTCCACGGTAGGTGTCAATGTGATTGATCAGTTTCCGGGCCACTGAAATTTCATTTTCAGGAGCTTCGGTTAGCGAAACCCGAATGGTGTCGCCAATTCCATCGGCCAGAAGCGCTCCGATACCAACTGCCGATTTGATCCGGCCGTCTTCTCCTTCACCTGCCTCGGTAACTCCCAGATGAAGCGGATAGGTCATTTCTTCAAGACGCATTTTAAAATTCAGCAGGCGTACGGTGTAAACCATGATGCGGGTGTTGCTGGCTTTGATTGAAATGACCACATTTTCGAAATCCTGTTTCTTACAAATACGCAGGAATTCCATCACCGATTCAACGATTCCTGCCGGTGTATCGCCATAACGACTCATGATACGATCCGACAAAGATCCCTGATTGGCGCCGATCCGCAGTGCAGTATTGGATTCTTTCAGTAATTTCAGGAAAGGAATAAACTGTTCTTCAATTTTCTGAAGTTCTTTTTTGTATTCGTCGTCAGTATAAAGGTGGTGTTCGAAACGGGCACGTTTATCGTAGAAATTACCAGGATTTATCCGGATTTTGTAAACATACTGTGATGCAATTTCGGCCAGATGCGGATTAAAATGGATGTCGGCCACTAATGGATTTTCAAATCCCCGGGCAACCAGTTCGCGTTTGATGTTTTTTAGATTCTCAGCGTCATTCACTCCTCTTACAGTAACCCGAACCAAATCTGCACCACATTTTATGATGCGGATAATCTGTTCAACGGTTGCATTTGTATCACTTGTATCGGTATCGGTCATGGATTGTATCCGGATTGGATTTCCTCCACCAAGTTTCAAATCACCAATTTGTACAGTCGAAGTTTTCTGTCTCTGGTATCTCGTCAAATCTTCTATGTAATTAAAATTCTGATCCTTCATGTAAACCGATATATTTGGGCGACAAAGTTAATTTAAAGTTAATAAAAACGAAATCCGTCAAGCCAGATAAGAAGCCTCAAAGCTAAAAAAAAACCATTCATTTGAGTTCGGTTCATGGTCGGAACGACAGGTATTTTTGTTTTTTTTCTGAAATTATCAGTTTTGTAATGAAAAAAGAGAGCAATCGGTTAAAAACTTTAAATTTGCTGGCTAAAGAATTGCTCATTATGGCCATTGAAGTAGCGCATGTAAATAAGTTCTACGGAAGTCAAAAAGCACTTGATCAGGTTTCTTTTCAGATCGGAACCGGAGAATTGGTCGGTTTTCTTGGTCCAAACGGAGCAGGCAAATCTACCCTGATGAAAATCATAACCGGCTATCTGACTGCTGACTCCGGCTCAATAACCATAAACGGAGAAACAGTTGAACCTGGAAATATTTCGATCCGGTCGCAAATAGGCTATCTGCCTGAAAACAACCCACTGTATACCGATTTATATATTCGCGAATACCTCGAAATGGTTGCCGGATTTTATCATCTTCAGAATAAAAAAAACCGGATTGAGGAAATGATCGAACTTATCGGATTAAGAACGGAACAGCATAAAAAAATTAAAGCTCTTTCGAAAGGTTACCGGCAAAGGGTTGGACTGGCACAGGCATTGATTCACGATCCTGCAGTTTTAATTCTTGATGAACCAACTACCGGACTTGATCCCAATCAACTGGAGGAAATCAGGCAATTGATCCTGAAAATCAGCACGAACAAAACCGTAATGCTTTCAACCCATATCATGCAGGAAGTCGAGGCTGTTTGTAACCGGGTAATTATCATCAACAAGGGAAAACTCATTGCCGATGGTTCAATCAGCGAACTTAAAACCGGGAAATTTGCCCAGAAACAAAGTGTATTGGTTGAATTCGGTAATTCACCCGATTTGGAAGCACTCCGGAAGGTTTCAGGTGTAAATAATATTGAAAAAATCAATTCAACTACTTTTCTGGCCGAATCAAATGAACGTATTGATTTGCGTCCCGAATTGTTTCAGTTTGCAGTACGTAATCAACTCATTATATTGACTTTAAAAGAACAGCAACAAAGCCTGGAAAATGTATTTCAGGAATTAACCCGGAATGTTGTGTAAGAATATTTTCAAAAAAGGACTTCTTTGTCCGGGAAAAAATTCATAGATTTGTGGCCGTTATGTGGATAAATTTGTAATGATTGCAACCACGAAAAAAAATGCTAAAAACGATACCGCTTTTTTGTCTAGTTTTTCGATCAGTTATCCCACAACTTTTAATTGTTTAATCTATTCCTGAACATGTTCAGTTCGAAACTGTTTGTGTTTTTGGAATCTAAATTGACCAGATTATGAGTTATTTTTTTACAAGTGAATCAGTTTCAGAAGGCCATCCTGATAAGGTTTCTGATCAGATTTCAGATGCTCTTTTAGATGAGTTCTTAGCCCACGATGTCAATTCGAAAGTTGCTGTCGAAACGTTGGTCACCACAGGGCAGGTAGTTGTGGCAGGTGAGGTTAAATCAAATACCTATGTTGATGTTCAGGAAACCGTTCGCAGGGTAATTAACCAGATTGGGTACACCAAAGCCGAATACCGTTTCGATGGTGATTCGTGTGGTGTTTTTAGCGCGATTCATGAACAAAGTCCGGACATTAACCGTGGAGTCGACAAAACCGACAAAATGGATCAGGGTGCCGGTGATCAGGGAATGATGTTTGGTTTTGCAACAACCGAAACCGACAATTATATGCCGCTTCCACTCGAATTATCACACCAGATTTTAGTTGAACTGGCTGCAGTTCGTCGCGAAGGAAAAGTGATGACTTATCTTCGTCCGGATTCAAAATCTCAGGTAACGATCGAATACAACGACGATCATTCGCCAAAACGCATTCATACTATTGTTGTTTCAACACAGCACGATGATTTTGATGAGGATGCCCCGATGCTGGCGAAAATCAAACAGGATGTGATTGAAATTCTGATTCCCCGTGTGAAAGCGAATTTACCGGAACGCGTTCAGGAATTGTTTCAGGATGGAATTATTTACCATGTTAACCCAACCGGGAAGTTCGTAATTGGTGGACCACACGGTGATACCGGATTGACCGGCCGTAAAATAATTGTGGATACTTATGGTGGCCGTGGCGCTCATGGCGGTGGTGCTTTCTCCGGAAAAGATCCATCGAAAGTCGACCGTTCGGCTGCATATGCAGCACGTCACATCGCTAAAAATATGGTTGCTGCCGGAGTTGCCAAAGAAATGCTGGTTCAGCTTTCGTATGCCATAGGTGTTGCCCAACCCGTCGGTATTTATGTCGAAACCAAAGGAACTGCCTCAAATGGTTTTAGTGATTCTGTTATTTCTGAAAAAATTCAGGAAATATTTGACCTTCGCCCGGCAGCCATTGAACAACGCTTGAAACTGCGTAATCCGATTTATCGCGAGACAGCAGCCTACGGTCACATGGGACGTCAGCCCAAAACGGTATCCAAAGTTTTCGAATCGCCATACAATGGCCGGATTGAAATGGATGTGGAACTGTTTACCTGGGAGAAACTGGACTATGTCGACCGCATTAAAACCGCTTTCGGAATTTAATTCCCATATACATTTAGAAAAATCCGGATCAGTTATGATCCGGATTTTTTGTTGCTATTTTTAGGAGCCGGTTAAAACATAAATTACAATGACCATCCCCGAAATTGTTGAAGCTATCATTCTGGATCTGACTAAATATGCCGATCCGGAGAGAAAGAAAATGATGGCCGGAAATCATCCGACATCAATGGAGACCATTGGTTTAAAAGTTCCGAACCAGCGAAAAGTGATTGAACAGTGGCGGAAAATTCTGGCTCCGTTTACTGAACAGGAATGGATTCAGCTTGCTATTGTTTTGGTAGATACCACTATTCTGGAATGCCAGCAGGTTGCTTTTGAATTTATCTGGAAGAACAAAAAGGCGCTTCAGGTTATTACTCCTGAACAGATTTTTGCCCTGGGAAAAACGCTTGACAATTGGGTTTCGGTGGATATGTATTGTTTGTGCATCACCGGATATTGCTGGCGTACCGGAATTTTAACCGATTCGGTAATTGAAAACTGGGCTAAAAGCGAAAACCGATGGATTCGCCGGACTGCTTTGGTAAGCACAGTTCCTCTAAACCTTCGGTCCCGAGGAGGAAAAGGAGATGTGGAACACACCCTTCGAATCTGCAAAATGTTGGTGACCGATTATGACGACATGATCGTAAAAGCCATGTCGTGGGCTTTGCGTGAATTATCGAAGTCGGACAAGCAGGCTGTAGAGGAATTCCTGGATCAAAATTACGCTAAATTACATTTCCGGGTTAAGCGAGAAGTGGAAACCAAACTTAGGACGGGTAAAAAAAATGGATTATCCTCATAAAATCAGTTATTTTTGCATCTGGTTTATCGATATTATTAAACTATGAAAACATATTCAGCCAAACGTTTGGCCTTGTCAATTACGGCATTGTTGCTGATTTCGAATTTCGGATTCTTTCTGATTCAGTCGAAAAAGGATTTTGGATTGGTTTACAGCATTCTGTTCGTTGTACTATTCTGTGCACTTTCCTATTTTCTGGTTTTGTTTATTCTGAACCGATACATCAACGAAAAAATTAAACCCATTTATAAAACCATTCGTGAAGTTCCGATCAGCGGGAAAAAAGAACGGCTGTTCGAAAAAATCAGTTCAACCAATATTTCTGATGTACAGAAAGAAGTGGAAGCATGGGCTAAAAACCAAACCGATGAGATTACCCGACTTCAGGATTTGGAGCGTTACCGAAAAGAATTTGTAGGAAATGTTTCCCATGAATTGAAAACTCCCATTTTCAATATTCAGGGTTATGTGCTGACTTTGCTTGAAGGGGGAATTGACGACACTAAAATCAACAAATTGTATCTTCAGCGTACCGAAAAAAGTATCGACCGAATGATTTCAATTGTTGAAGATCTGGAATCGATCACGAAATTGGAATCCGGAGAATTAACCTTGAATTACGTTGATTTTGATCTGGTTAAACTTACCGAAGATGTATTCGAACTGGCACAGATGCTGGCCAACGAACGCAATATTTCGCTTCAGTTTATAACCAAAACCGATAAGCCAATCATGGTTCATGCCGATAAAAAGCGGATGATGGAAGTGATGAACAACCTGGTTGGAAATGGAATCAAATATGGTAAAAAGCGTGGCAGCGTAAAGGTTGGATTTTACGATTTACTCGAAACGATCCTGGTTGAAGTTACCGACAACGGAATCGGAATGGATAAAAACGATTTGCCGCGTATTTTTGAACGGTTCTACCGGGTCGACAAATCACGGTCGCGCGAACAGGGAGGAACCGGTCTTGGATTATCGATTGTGAAACACATCATAGAAGCACACAACCAGACCATCAATGTAAAAAGTGTGGCCGAAAAGGGGACTACCTTTACATTTACGCTTGAAAAGGCGAAATAAACAACCTTTTCGGAATCATCCCTCGAATATTTGGGTATCCTATTTCAAATAAAAGAGACCGAAATCGATTTGTTTTAAATGAAATTGCTAATTTTCTGGCAAAATTAAAGCAATACTATCAACTGATTGAAAAGTAATCTTTACTTTTAAAATTCAAATTCAAAACTACTATGAGCGAAAGTCAATCAAAAATTCTGCTCGTCGATGACGAAGTTGATATTCTGGAATTTATCAGCTACAATTTAGAGAAAGAAGGATATAAAGTATATACTGCACAAAACGGTCTCGAAGCAATTAAAATTGCAGAAAAAACACTGCCGGATTTAATCATTCTGGATGTGATGATGCCTGAAATGGATGGAATTGCTGCCTGCGAGGAAATCAGAAGAATTCCAAGTCTGCAGCACACCATGATTGCTTTTCTGACAGCCCGCGGTGAAGATTATTCACAAATTGCCGGTTTCGATGCCGGGGCCGATGATTACATCACCAAACCAATTCGTCCGAAAGTTCTTGTAAGCAGGGTAAAAGCCTTGTTGAAACGGACAACTTCAATGGGTGCACCTGCGCCTGCCATCATTGAAAATTTAAATACCATTACCGTTGGTAACATCGTCATCGATAAAGAAAGATATTTGATTCTGAAAGATGGTGTGGAAATGGTACTTCCACGTAAAGAATTCGAATTGCTGTCGCTATTGGTTTCAAAACCCGGTAAAGTTTTTACCCGCGAAGAAATTTATTATTCGGTTTGGGGTGACAATGTTGTTGTGGGCGACCGGACCATTGATGTTCACATTCGGAAGCTGCGCGAAAAGATTGGAAACGATCACATAAAAACTCTAAAAGGAATCGGTTATAAATTTGTGGAATAGCCTCCTGAATTAATTCATGAATAAGCCAGTTCATTACGTTTGAATTGGTACAAATAAACCAGACGAATTATACTTACGGTATTTTCGTCTGGTTTTTTCTTTCTACTGAATTTAATGCAACGAAGACAGGCCAAAACTGGAAACAAGCCTGAATATTAAATTATTATTGCCTTAAATAAGTATAAAAATGGAGGATTGGCTTTGAAATTCGAATGTCATTTTTTTCTATATTTGTACCTTTTAAAAATTAAGG
>JBASYJ010000105.1:0-6532 GCA_049277435.1 Prolixibacteraceae bacterium | reverse complement strand
CATCCAATACTTTGGCAAGCCCTTCTTTCCCGTTCACTGCCTCAATAACCTGGTATTCTTCGCCTAAACTGATCCGGATAAATTCGCGGACATCGGCAATATCTTCAACGACCAGAATCACTGGCCGGGGTTCATTTGTTTCACCTTTTCCCGGAGCTTTTGAATATCGAAGTTCGTCGTCGGTATATTGTTTTTGTGGCTTAACTTCATGCTTTTCCGAATCAATCAGCATTTCATCAGCCAGCAAATGTTCATTGCCTAAAGGCAAAGTGATGAAAAAAGTAGTGCCTTTTCCTTCCTGACTTTTCACCGAAATACGACCACGATGCAATTCAATAAAATCCTTCGACAGGTTCAAACCAAGACCGGTTCCGAGGTAGGACATCGATTTTCCGGCCTGATAAAAACGGTCGAAAATTTTGTCCAGATCTTTCTCCGGAATTCCCTTGCCGGTATCGCTCACTTCGATTCGAACTTCCCTGGAATACAGTCCTCCTGAAACAGCTTCGGAAGTGGAAATCCGAATGGTGATTTTCCCGCCGTCAGGAGTAAATTTAAACGCGTTGGAAAGAAGGTTGAAAAAAACCTTATCGAGTTTATCCACATCAAACCACACGTTCAGTTTCGTTTCTTTGCAATTGGTTTTCAGTTCAATATTCCGGCTGGCAGCCAGCGAAGCAAACGATTCCTCGATTTCTTTCACAAAAGCCGGCAGATCGTTTTCGGTGGCATGCAATCCCATTTTTTTGTTGTCCAGTTTCCTGAAATCCATCAACTGGTTTACCAGGCGCAGAAGCCTGATGGTGTTACGGTGCATCAGTTTGAACTGGTTTTGGTATGCAGGCGAAAATTCGCGGTCGGCCATCAGGTTTTCAAGCGGGCCTTTGATCAGGGTAAGTGGCGTGCGAAATTCGTGCGAAACATTGGTGAAAAAACGAAGTTTGGCTTGAGACACTTCTTCCAGTTGTTGGCTAACTTCAACCAACTGATCCCGCTGATTCCTGATTTCAATATTTTGTTTCTCGATTTTAAGATTTTTTGCTTCCAATTTCTGGTTGGCTGCAGTTTTATTCCTGAAAGCGCTGTAAATCACAAATACCAGAATGACAATCAACAGCAATAAAATTACCACAAAAATCAGGATCAGTCGCTGGCTTTGATACTTAGTAATTTGCAGATCCAGAAACGATTTCTGAGCTTCGATTTTTTTCTGAAGCGACTCAACCTGTTCAGTCTGAACTTTTAGAATTTTCGCGTTAGTTGAATCGATGACCATGGTTTGAGAAATAATTTGACGCTCATACGGTTCATGGTGCAAAATCTCATTGGCTATTTTTATGGCTTGTTCGCTTCCTGTGGGGTATAAAAATGTGGCGTCCAGATCTTTATTCAGTACAAATTCAATTCCGGCATCAGGCCCGGGAAGTCCGTCGACACCCAGAAAATAGCATTTATTGCTTCGCCCTGACTCTTTGTAAACAGCATGTACTTCACGTGCCATCACGTCGTTATGCGCAAAAACCAGGTCAAACTGAATTCCGGATTTAATGATATCAAGCATGACTTCCCGCGCTTTACTGTAATTCCAGTCACCTGAAATTGATTTTACCAGTTCAATTTCAGGATAATTCTGAAGTGCGGATTTAAATCCGTTCATCCGGCCGACTGCCGGTGAAGAGCCATCAAGTCCGGTGATCTCAATGATTTTACCTTTTCCGTTTAATAATTTAGCCGCATATTTACCGGCTTCGGCGCCAATCTGGAAATTGTTTCCCCCAATGTAGGCTGTAAATGATTCGGAGTTGATGAGCCGGTCGATCAGGATGACCGGAATTCCCTTTTTAAATACCTTTTCGATGATTGGAGTTAATGGCTCCGATTCGTTCGGGGAAACAATAAGCAAATCAATTCCTTCAGTTAAAAACTCCTGAATCTGCCTGATTTGGGTTTCATTATTGTCTTTCGCATCTTTTATAACTAACTCCAGATCAGGATAAAATGCCAACTCAATCTGCATGAGCCTGATTTGTGTCTGACGCCATTTATCGGCAGTGGTACATTCCGAAAAACCAACTTTGAATTTCGCGTCAGCAAATCCGGAAATAGAGAGGAAAAGAAAAATGGAGAGGAAAAAATATCTTAAAATCTGTTTGGTTCGCATAGGTATAAATTTGCCTTTTCCAAAGATATAAAGAATACTTAAACGAACTGAGCGGATGACTTTGAAGTCACCCGCTCAGCAAAATATACGATTAAAGCAAGTCTTTTACGACAGAACCGACATGGCGGCGCCAATCAGGTTGGCATTTTCCATTTTCGAAATCTGAACTTTCACCTGGCCTAAACCAAGTTCAGCCAACAATTGGGCTAAGGTGGAATTTACGATTTCAACATAGGATGTATTTCCGGTTTTTACCTTGCTCCAGAATAAACTTCCTTCGGCTAAAACCTGAACAGTTTTTACTGTTGGATAAGCCGAATGAAGATTCTGAACCAATCCGGTGATTGAAGCGGCTACCAGTTTGGCAGAGCGTTCATAAATCTGGAAAGCTACCTGCGAATATTCAGGTTTGTAACTTTCAGGATTATTCATCATCCGGCTCAAATCGGCAGCGTCCAACTCCACATCCAACTGATCATCAGGAAACGCAGCACGAAAAACACGACCCAGATACATTCCTGAAATGGCTTTTTCGAAACGCTGAAAACCTTTATTATTTGAATTTTCATCAACCAAAACATCAAACGAAGTCAGGTGAGGTGGATTAAAATTACCAGACTCCAGATTAACAGGAGTTTCACCCGACCATCCATCCAGATTCGCAATTTTCGGAATATATTCTGACGGGAAAAAGGTAGCCATATTGGTACCTGTTCCAACAATCAAACCTACATAAGCATCAAATCCAGGATTAAGCAATCCAGCGAAAAGACTGGTAATTGTATCGTTAACCACCGCGATTTTTCCAAAATTATTCGTTGAATGTGCATTCAGATATTCAACCAGCATTTTACCAATAGGCTGGCCAACCATGCCATCGATGTTCACACCTTTGGTCCAGTTGATCAGTTCTGCATCACCGTCAGTCAATGATTTGGCAGGATAGGAAAAGCAATATCCAATCGAGGCATTTTCCTTCAGGTTTAATGAATTAATTATTTGAGTCTGTGAATTAAAAAGATCTTCTTTGGTAAATCCTTCTGATTTCATTTCAGTAATGTCTTTTTCAGCCATACCCGAAATTTTTGGTTCTTCGTCAACCGCTACCACAGCGGCACGAAAGTTCGTTCCTCCCAGATCAAATACGGCAGCTTCGCCTTTAATCCCATCTTTTTTGGGATGAATATAAGTTGGTAAACATTTAATTTCGGTCCCGTCAGATTTCAGTCCGGTTTCGATTTTGGAGCGGAGATTGTCCGCTATTTCAAGGAGTTGACTTGCAGACAATGCAAATTTGTTGTTCATGGTATGATTTTTAGTTTATTGGTAGAATGTTAATGATTGGCTAAAAATAGAAAAATCATCTCATTTCAGCAAGAAAGACTTTTCAGGTTAAATCTGAAATAAAACCCAAATTACCTGCCAAGCCTGAACGACATTTTCAGAAGAAAAACATTGTATGGTTTTTCATCAAAAAGCCGTGTCATATCATTCCTGAAGTCAAAAACACCATTGGATACCGACTGGCTTCGTGTTTGCGACCAGACCAGAAATATCGTTGAACCTGGACGGTATTCCCAGCGAACAACCATATTTGATAAAAACTCCTTCACATTAAAATCGGGCTGATCAAACGAATAAAGCGGATTCCCGGTTAAATCAGAAACCTTATAAATTTCATCTGACGATTGATAATTCAGTTCTGCTCCTGAAAACAGACTATAACGGTCAGAATATTCATTCGCCCGGCTGTCGGTAATTCGTTTAAATTCGCTGTATTTCCCGCTGGCTAAAAACGGCTGTCCCCAATACTGAATACTTAAATCGGGAGTAATGTTGTAGCTCACCCGCAACGATGCACTTAGTGTTTTCTGATGGATACGGGCAAATATATAGTCGGTTCGATTGGAATAATCCTGCTGGGCAACATATTGCAATTCATCATTGTTGGTCGTGTAATTGGGAGAAAGTGTGATTTTCAGGTTCTTCGACGGACGGTAGCCAAAGCTGAATCCATAATTCATCATACTTTTCGAATCTTTCACATTACCGGACAATGCCATGAATTCGACTTCGCCGGTCAGCTTTTTCTGATCGTTCGATCCAAAAGCCAGCCAGATATTTTTGGTTCCTGATATTTTCAGTGCAGGTCCTCCACGTAAGTCAGTGCTCGAAAGTCCAGTCCCGTTATAGTTTCCACCCAGATGAAAACTCCAATAGTTTTTCAGTTGGGTATGCATGTTTATATTTCCACCCGGACCAGTTAATTCACCTGCAAAATTCCATTCGGTCCACTGGTTAAAATTAAAATTAAAGTTCCTGAAAATTGAAAACGGTTCATAAATGCGATAACCAATCCAAATCACTTCCAGAATATTATCAGCCTGACGCATATAACCCACGTCATTCAACTCCAGACCAGGCGATTTCCAGGTTGTGGCAGCCATAAATTTAAGTTTTCCGCCGTTTTTTGAAAACACAAACTTACCGCCCTGACCGACCAAACTGGTTCGGGTTGAATCAAAAGTCAGATGGGTCGCATCAGGCCGTTGAAATCCGTGAATCCACGATTCCTGAGTATTGCTGATCGCTTCGGTACTTCCGGCCACTCGGCTAAAATAGCTGCTGAAGTTAATTTCCCAGTCTTTGTTGTGCCATTTATGTACGAAATCGATCCCTCCGGTATAAGCAGATTTATGCAGATAGTTCAACTGTTCTTCTTCCAGATTACGATTTACCGAGGTAAATATTCCTCCCAGCAGGGTATTTCCGCCATCGAAATCTTTCTGAATTCGCCCAATGGAATAATTAGTAAAGGGCTCGATCATTTCAGACCGTTGATTTCCATTGCTGATGTGGGCATATTCATCCGAAGTAAGACTCTCCATAATTCCAACGGACCAGCCGGATTTTGTTTTTCCGGTAACTTTTGCTGCGCCCAGAATACTGGTAAATTCCGGAGCTCTCAAATATTCATCATCTGCCAGATCCGGGCTATTGTGCGGACGGCGGCCAATCCGGCGTGAATAAAAGATATTTTCAGCAGCCAAATCACCATCGCCAAACATGAGTGGAAAACTCAGAATATTTTTCCCTTCAATAAAGAACGGTCGTTTTTCCTGAAAAAATGTTTCAAAAGAAGTCAGGTTTACCTGGGATGGATCGGCCTCAACCTGCCCAAAATCAGGATTAATCGTAAAATCGAGGGTCAGGTTATTGGTCAGCCCCACTTTACCATCGACACCAACATCGAGTTGGTTTTTTTTGCCTGTATTTTTAAACGGATTAGTTGATTCCTTTTCGAATCGGTCAGTCCGCGCTACAACATATGGAGTGATATCGGCCACTTTACGCGATTGAAGATTCTTCAGTCCTTTTAGCTCTCCAAATTGTGAAACCCAACCGGCATTTTTCTTCGATGAAGGTTGCCAGATACTCACTTCCTGTTTCCTGAACAGCATTCTCCCCAGTTGCAATCCCCAGGTCTGATCGCCATTTCCTTCGAAACGAAGTTGAGTGAGCGGAATTTTCATTTCGGCATACCAACCCAAAGAATCGCGGCTGGTTTTGGCCAACCAAATCGGGTCCCAGGTATTGTCTTCATTTCCTCCATCATTGCTGATAATAAAATCCTGTTTTGTTCCGGCAGCATTCAGGAAAAATGAAAACGCGGTACGTTTGTCGAAGAAGGAATCGAACTGAACAGCGACCAGATCGCCATCAATTTCATCACGCCTGGTAAGCCTTTGTACGATACTATCCGGACTGGTATCCCAGCACTTAAATCCAACATAGATGTAGTTTTGGTCGAATAAAATGGCAAAATCAGTTTTCTGTCCGGCCTGTTTGCCTTCGGAAGGTTCATACTGAATAAAATCATTCTGCCAGTTCGCATTTAACCAGGCTGATTCATTAAAATTCCCATCGATCGACAATTCATCTTTGGTACATTCTCCGGCGTAATATTCCTTTTTGGCTTGATTTTGAGCAGATATCTGAAGGGTAAGGGCAATACAAATTGCAAAACACAAATTGAGTTTCATTTTCATGGCGAATGGTTAATACCATAAAAGACTCCTGAATTTTGAATTCGTTACAGGTTTGTACAAATTTTTATAAATTAAATCATTACTGAACGATTGGTGATAAACTTTTTTGAAAGTGGTTTGGGGGAAGACAGTGTCAGTCTGATTTTCCCCAAGACTTCTTCCCGAGCCTTCTTGTCCCGATCGGCACGGATTCTGGACCAGGTTATGATACAACGATCGTCACCCAGGGTGGTTTCACAAATGGCCAGGTCTGGATTAAGCCAAATGAAACGTTCCAAGTCATAAAACTCTTTCTGAATCTGGTTTTTCAATACGCCCATCT
>JBASYJ010000104.1:0-32003 GCA_049277435.1 Prolixibacteraceae bacterium | reverse complement strand
TTTTCTCCGACAACATCAGATTCGCCTGTTCTTCTTAAACTTAACGAGGTATTGGCGACAGTTAAAGCGCCACCAAAAACAGTAATTGTTGCATAGCCCCCATTTCCTGCCTGAGTTGGTTCAATCCGGTCCAGTCCTGCAATTGAAACACTTTTTACAGCGGTTGTTTTGCTGTTCGCATTTACTGATTCAAGAACCACATTGTATTCGCCCGGTGTCGGGTATGTATACACTGGGTTACCCAGTTCAGAGGTTTTGCCATCACCGTATTTCCATAAAAAACTGGTTCCGTTTTTTGTTTTGTTGGTCAGTGAAATTTGATTTCCGCTTTTATACAAATCAAAATCCGAAACCGGAGGATCAAAATCCGAAGTCCGCAGATCTCCGAGGTAAAGAGGAACTCCATCGTTTCCGTTTCCGGAGATATCTTTAAACGTATCGTCGAAATTCAGGAACAGTTTTAAACCGTCTTCATTTCCTGAAAATTCCTCTTTCTGATTTTTCAGCAGTTCGGTTTGTGGAAGCGCCCGGTTCCACAGCCGAAGATTATCGATCTGATATTGGGCATTCCGGATAAATGATCCTCGTGTACCAATCATCAGCATTCCATTCCCGGGTTTAATTTTACCGGTGACGGTTTTTTGAACGCTTAACAAGCCATCGACATAGGTTTTGAAATTATTGAGCCCTGCAGAAGCATCATAAGTAAAAGCCACATGATGCCAAAGGGTATCACCGATGGTATATTCACCCATAATTACAAAATCGCCCTTATCGGTTTCAATTCCGGCGGTTAAACCCATTTTACCTTTGTTGTATCGAAAACTCATCTGATACCCGTCCGGATCACTGTCCCAACCGTCATAACCATTCACCTTGGCCAAAATATTGGTTATATCAACAGTCGACTTGTCGAATTTCACCCAGGCTTCTGCAGTCATTGCCGAATCGAAATCAAGACTTGGTGATGGCGGCACAACAACTGTTTCCATCTTTTGCGGCGAATAGGTTGTTTCAAGGTACAGAGCTTTATTTATACTTCCGGGCTCAGGTTGTTTGGGGATATGTTTATACATGATATCCGAATCGGTACCACCTCTCCATTCTGCATTTGAAATCCAATGTTTCTCTCCATTGGTATCAATTTTCAAATCCGATATGGTATAGGCTTTGTTAATAATCAAACTTCCTAAAAACGGTGCACTTTCCAGATTTTCACCGAAAGTTAGACCCCCATCAGTCGATTTGGCCGAATACATATGGCTACCATAAAAAAAGATAACTTTTCCTGAAGGATCAGCCGGATCAAGCAACAATCCCGGGAACCATGTTTTATCCAGGTACGAAAAACCTTCGGGCAGAATGTTATGTGCAACCGAAAAATTGCTTCCGTCATCGGAAGATTGAGCCAGGTAAATTGGCTGATTGTAGTTATTTGTTGATGCCCGAATATACATAATATACACATGTCCGTTTTTCGCCACAAGGGTTTCCTGACCGGTTCCCAAATTACCTCCGGATAAAACACCCTTGTTGATATCTTTTGCGGTTTCAAAAGACACTCCGTTGTTTGTCGACCTGACATAAAAAGTCGTCCATTCAATATTTTCATTATTCCCGGTCATCACAATATGGATGCTATTTCCTGATTTGGCAATTTTAGGCACATAGTGCTGATATTGGTTGGAAATACATTTTTCGGAGATTACTGTCGGTGATGAATTGTAACTTAAGGATATCTTTTGAGTGGAAAATGTAGCTGCCCCATCGTTGGATATGGAAACATAAACCAGCCCTTTAGTCAATCCGTTGTTGTACCACTGAGCATCCGAAAGCACAATCATCTGATTGCCATCGTACCAGAAATCAGAAAAATTATCGGGATCGGTTGTGATCGCTGTATCCGTAAAACTGCCACCTCCATTACCTGAAAACAGCATGTGCAACCCGTTTACAGTACCTGTGCCTTTATATAAAATGGCTACTTTTCCACCTGAAGCTTTGATGTGCGATCCGGCAATATCTTTATAATTTCCTCCAGTATTCACCAGATCCTGAATGGCACCAAAAGTCCCGCCATTATCCGTCGAAACGGTATGATAGATGTGTGCGGTTCCTTTATTGGCATAGTCATAATCACAAAAAGCGATGTGAACAGAATTGCCATCAACGGCAAGTTTCCGGCTTCTTGGATGCCGGGCGTACTGACCATTTTTTATCATTGCCAACTTCAACGGAGTTTCCCAGGTTTTTCCCAAATCGGTAGACCGACAATAATAGATGTAATTTTCAGATCCGCTTACATATTCAATCCAGGCTACGTGAATAGAGTTTCCCTGTATAACCATTTCAGGCATAATATCATCATATGCTCCTGAATTTATTGATGAAGAAAGGTTCTTTAGGTAGTTTGAAACATCGGGATTATTGGCCATCCCCTGAATGGCAGAGAACAAAACGATCAGCATAAAGCTGACTAATTTTCTGCAGGCGCAGAATGATATTCCGGCTACTTTCATAGGTTGTGTTTTTGTTTTTTTCTTCAAGATAAATCGTTTTGAACGAATGACCAAAATATTCCGGATATAAAAACCTTGGACAGAATATACAAAAACATTATATGAATGCATAAAACACTCTATATGTGAACATTACGAACACATATCAAAATTCTTATTTATATTAATTAAAGGAAATTTATTAACCTTACTTGAAAGGTATTTTTAACTTTCAGAATTTCGAAAACTGATTGTGTAACTTTTATAGAAGGTCAGCCAGATGCGGGAAAAAGGTTAATCCGGATCATTCAGGTAAGATTCTGAATCGTTAAATAAATGATTATTACATCAATTGATATTGAATAAAAAGACCGTAACTGCGAACAAACTCAAATTCACTTCCAAAAAAATTGAAATCCGAAGCCGCGCCAATCTGATATTTTCCACGAATCAATCCACAACGTAACCTGATTGTACTAAATAAATGACCATCGGAATTCACCAAAGCTAGTGATTGTAAACGCAACACAAATTTGACTTTTTCGGAAACATTTCTCAAATACTGCCCCATGGATATCATCATCAAATCGGAATGCCTCCCAATATTCAGATTTGGGAACAAAACACCCAGAAATTGCTTTTTACTTACAACGTATTGCAGACCAAATGATGGTTTCAGTCCTCCTGAATTAGTATACATAAATCCTCCCGTCGATTTTATATGTGAGCTTACCTCGTATCCCACAGTAGTCATGACTAATAGATTTACATCCTCATTGCTCAGGTAACTGGCTCCAATCCTGGTCATATTGGAAAAACTTACTTTACTGGTTTCATTCAGCCTGGCGCTGAAACTTCCGCTCAGTGACCAGGATGACTCCATTCCGGTAGCTTCAGCCGAAAGTGTCTGGCCAACTAATTTTAATGATCCAATCACACTTAAAAATACTGCACAAACGGCAATTAATACTTTCATATTTTATTCAATAGAGTATGGGCAAATCCAATTTTTATCTTTAAAAGACAGAAACAGCAAGACCTAATTCCTGATCTATAACCAGCTAACTTCTTTGATGAGCATGTTTATAATGAAACCAAAAGTTAGCCCAGGATGAAAAGACAGCGTGCTCTCATCAATTTTCCGGTGACCTGATTCTCCGTTTTGGAGCGACCAGTCTGCCCTTCTATACAGGGATCGGATTGATGTATTTATTAAAAGAATCAGTGGAAAACGAGGTGGTGGTTTGCTCCGAAATAACTCTCGAACATTAATATTCAGGCAATGAATCGATTAGAAATTTTAATTCCTGCTCCGTTTCGAAAAACTTAGAGCAGGAATTTTTAAATATAATAAAGAGAAAACCTAAACTTTCAATTGTCGCATTCAAATCAGAATCAATATTCTGAGCCGTATTATTTGTAATTTGAAGTCCTTTTACCATCAATTACCCCTCTCCAATTCATCCCAAAGGCAAAATCGTAAGAATTTCCTTCCGAATCCTGATAGCATTTCATGTCGCGCGGAACATCTTCAAACTGTTCCTCAACGGTTTTCATATCAGCAGGCATCTGGAAAGGTAACAATGCTGTGGGTTCGGCAACTCCGGTAATTATATCCATCAGCGCCTGATCCTGAACACCAAAATGAACAAGAATTGCTTCCGTACTTTTTTCGATTTCAGAAAAAATCATCGGATTCGAAACTTTAACAATCACAATAACAGGCTTTTTACCCATTTGTTTTCGGGTTTCCAAAACTGTTTTCATATCCTGAATGTTGGCAGATTGCACCGATTTTCCCTTGTACGAACGATTGGTAAAATCTTCAAACGGGCTGCCACCTGCAATGCTCGTTTCGCGGGCAAATTCGGCTTTATAAGGACCATATTGCAAACTGATTGGTACATATCCATTTCCTTTTTTCGCCAGATCCTGTTCCGAATAACCCACACCACTTTTCGGACTTTCGATGGAAACCAGGGCTACATCAGCATCCTGAGGTTTTTCAACTAGCTGGAAATATTTGGAAGCGACTTCCACATTGATAGCATCACGCCAGCTGTCAGGGGTTTCAACTCCGAACCAGTTTCGTCCTCCCGGCACAAATTTCTTTGGAATGTATACTTTCAGCTGTTTTTTCAATGGAAGTGTGTTTTTCTGATTTTTCAACATCACCACCGAGCGCAGTTGAGCATCGAATCCGGCTTTCATATATTCAGGATTACCTACCTTTTTTTCGGTTTCAGCCACATCGAGATATGGATTTTCGAACAGCCCAACCCTGAAAATATTCCGGAGTAAACGCACTGCCGATTGCTCGAAACGTTGACGCATCTGTTCTTCGCCATGCGCAGACACACCCATCTGGTAGGCTTCAATCACCGGTCCCATTTCGTTGTTACCGCCAAACTGATCGACTCCGGCTTCAATTGCTTTGTAGTGCCGTTCGGCTTCGGTCATCGTTTCAACTCCCCAGCATTTTCCCTGAAAAACGAGAACATTTTTGGTGTCTTTGGTAATCATCCAATCGGTGCAAACGACACCATCGTAGCCGTATTTTCCACGAAGCAAATCGGTAATCAGGTATTTGTTGTATGCGTTTCCGAGGTTTTCACCATTGACGGTGTCCTGATTGTATGAAATTGTGTAATAGGGCATCACAGCCGAAGCCATTTTAGTTGCTCCTTTCAGTTTGAAAGCTCCTTCAGTAAAGGGTTTCAAATGATCATTCAGATTTTTGCCCGGGTAAACGGCATAAGCGCCGTAACCAAAATGGGCATCGCGGCCACCTTCTTCAGGACCACCGCCAGGCCAGTGTTTCACCATAGCATTCACACTTTTAAATCCCCAGCCACCCGATATTTCGTCTGTTCCTGAAGAAGTCTGAAAACCATCGACATAAGCACGAGCCATGTCGGCAGTTAAATTTGGATCCTCGCCCATGGTTCCGTCGAAACGGCTCCAGCGTGGTTCGGTTCCTAAATCAATCTGAGGAGAAAGTGCTGTGGCAATTCCGAGCGCACGGTATTCGGCAGAAGCAATTTCGCCAAACTGTTTCATCAGTTCAGGATCGAATGAAGCAGCGATTCCGACAGAACCCGGCCACATCGATATTTTTCCACCGGCTCCGGCATTGTATTCAGTAGAAGCGTCGCTTCCATGTCGTGGATCGGAACTGTTGTTGGCCGGAATTCCCATGCCCAATCCTTCCACGAAAGCTTGCTCGTTGTTGTTCCATTCAGCCGAAACAGCCGGACTTTGAACGATGGTAATCAACACATGACGCAAATTATCATCGCTTAAAAATTTCTTTTGCTGATCGGTTAAATCACTCGCTTTGGCGCCACTTTCAGGAAAAGGCTTCCCATCGTAAGTTCCGGCGAAAAAGCCATTTCCACCCATGGGTATTGATTGGTGTCCGCTGTAAAGCATCAGTCCGGCAATTTGTTCCACCGACATTTTTGTTGCCAGATCTTTGGCCCGTTCATCCACCGGCAGGCGCCAGTCTTCGTAGGCATCAAGTTTACCGTTTTTATTCAGGTCTTTAAAAGCCAGCCGGTCTGCTGTCAGGATTTGAACTCCTGAAGCAAGTGAATAACCAAGTGTCTGGCCGCCTTCGTTATGAACAAGTGTAAAAGTGCCCTTGTCTTCTGAAGTAAATTTGGGACTGCAACTCTGGCCAAAAAGCAAAAAGGCAAAGAGTCCTGATAAGAATGGTTTGGTCAGGTTTTTCATGAATTAGGTTTTTTACCACATAGACACATAGACCACATCGTTTGGAATTAAACTATTTTCTATTGTGCCCGATGTGCCTCTGTGGTTTTAAGTTTATTTTTTCACCAGTTTATTTATTTCTCTGGATGGGCTCAAGGCTTTTGAAACTTTTCCTACCTCAATTTCAGCAGCAATTTTAAATGCGACTGTTTGATTGATGTCTTTTGAAGAAGCTCCGATTTTCAGGCTATAATCACCTGCTTCTGCGATAAACGAAGAAGAAGCTTCATCAAACGAGGCAAAATCTTTGGCTTCAATCCTTAAACTTATGGTTTGTGATTCGCCAGGCTGCAACATTTTTGTTTTAGCAAAGGCAGCCAGTGTTTCTTCCGGTTTATTCAATTTTCCTGAAGGTGAACTTACATAGGCCTGTACCACTTCGCGACCGGCAACCGATCCTGTATTTTTTACATCAACAGTTGCGGTTAATTCGCCTGAAAAATCACCAGAATTGATTTGAAGATTACTGATTTCGTAAGTCGAATAAGATAATCCATAACCAAATTCATAAGCTACAGGCACATCGAAAGTATTGTAATAACGATATCCTACATAAATATCATCTTCGTAAATCACTTCCCATGGAGTACGTTTCATAAACGAGAATCCTGATTGGTCTGGTGCATTATCAACTGCGTCTGATTTTTCCTCAACACCCGGGAAATTTTTCGCTGTTGGCGCATCGTTGTATGAAATCGGGAATGTAGCTGTCAGTTTTCCTGAAGGATTTACTTTTCCTGAAAGCACGTCTACCACAGAGTTTCCACCTTCCTGACCAGGTAACCAGGCCAGTAAAACTGCATCAGGAATAGCACGCCAGCTGGCTACTTCAACAACTCCGGCCACATTCAGTACTACAACCGCTTTTTTGCCTTTGGCCTGAAAAGCTTCCGACACATTTTTAATCATTTCCTTTTCTGCTTTTGTCAGATAAAAATCGCCTTCAGTAGCTGTGCGGTCAGCACCTTCTCCGGCAACACGGCCAATGGTAATCAAGGCCATATCAGATTCACCGGCCATTTTTTTAGCCAGGGCCGGAGAAACCACCATTTCAGGAAGCGGATCTTTTGCTCCCATAAATGAAAGTGGATTTTTAGATGGAGGTCTGTTTGCTTCAGCTTCGGTCATGTATTTTTCATAGGTACTTTTTAAGTCGGCCAATGCAGTGTATCCGCCATTGTTCAAACCTTCGATCAGCGAAACTGTGTAGGCTTCATTTACATCACCGCTACCAGTACCGCCAGCGATAAAAGAATATGAGGTATTTCCGAAGGCGGCAATATTTTTAACTCCGGAAGCAATGGGCAAAGCGTTTCCCTTATTTTCAAGTAAAATCATTCCATCGGTAGCAGCCTGACGGGTAACGGCAGCATGGGCAGCCAAGTCCGGAGTATTTGAAAACTGATAATTAGTATAGCGTGGAGATTTCAACATGACCTTCAGGATTCTGGCAATATTCCGGTCGAGAATTTTCTCGTCGAGTCTGCCTTCCTTTACTGCAGCTACCAATTCGCGGCTTTGTTTTGGCTGTCCGGGTTGAATCATGTCGTTTCCGGCCTCCATTTGAGCAACCACATCACTTCCACCACCCCAGTCAGTCATCACATAACCCTGAAAATTCCAGTCGTTGCGAAGTATTTTGGTCAGCAAATCGTTACTTTCTGAAGTATATGTTCCGTTAATTTTATTGTACGACGACATCACTGTCCATGGATCAGATTCTTTTACTGCAATCTCGAATCCTTTCAGGTAGATTTCGCGCAAGGCACGTTCGCTAACAATTGTATTTACCGACATGCGGTTGGTTTCCGAATTGTTGGCAGCAAAATGCTTGATGGAAGTACCCACACCGTTCGACTGAATTCCATTGACCATGGCTGAAGCCATTTTACCGGCAACCAACGGATCTTCAGAATAATATTCGAAGTTACGGCCACAAAGCGGATCACGTTGAATGTTCAGTGCCGGAGCAAGCAAAACATCAGAACCGTATTCTTTAACTTCATTTCCCATTGCCTGACCAACCTTATAAACCAATTCAGTATCCCAGGTTGAAGCCAGAACAGTTGCAATTGGGAAAGCAGTACAATAGTAAGTTTTATCTTCACCTTTTCGGGTTGGTTGAACACGAAGTCCTGCTGGTCCGTCGGTTAAAACTTGTCCGCTAATCCCTAATTCAGGAAATTCAGCTGAAACCCCCGCAGCTCCGGGTAAATATTTCCTGATTCGTTTAACCATGGCTACATAGGATGTGTCGTCAGAATCAATTTCGCCATTGAAACCTGCCGGCATTTTTTTCTGAATCGAATCCGGAAGGTCAAAAAACATTCCCGTACCAATTACCAACTGCGTTTTCTGATCAAGAGTCATTTTCGAAATAATCTCCTGAATTTTCTGATCATCTGTTTTTTTCCCACCATCAGCTTTGCACTGAGTCATTGAAACACCAGCAAACATTGAGAGAACAATGACAAGGAGCTTTGATGTACGAACCCACTTCATTTTCATATTCATTAAGTTTTATTATAAATTTATCTTCGTGTCTATCCGACACAATGATAATTGATAAATCTTAATAATCAAAGTCACAATTTCAACGAAGTGAAATAATTAGCCCAATTTTAGCATCCATTCATATATTATAAAACAGGTAAAATGACTGGTAGATTTCCGAAAATAGAATTTCGAAAACGAATTGAAGGAAGTACGATTTTATGATTTTTGGTGAATGAACCATTTTATTTTGCCTCGATATAGCAACATTTTTAAGGCAGATTTAATTTCGTTCGGAACCATATCAAAGCTTTCTTTTAGACTGAATCTGCGGACGATTTTTACCGTTGATATTTTTTTCTACAAAGAATCTGCAACGCAGATGAAGATTAGGAATGGAAAGAATATGCCCCGAAGGGGCCTAGTATTTATAGAAAAAATGCTTTTTGATCGTTGTTCTCATGATCAAAAAGCATTCATTTAGTTAAAGTATTTTTCTGGCTTCACGATCCGGATCATTTTTTAATTCCGATTTATCGTTCAGCACCATTGTTTCACCTTTGCCGGTAGTGTATACTTTCCACTCCGGAAGTCCACCGCCATTGGGGTTGCCGGTTTTCATAAATTGAAGCAAAGTACCCGACATCTTTTCCGACAACGATCGCGGACGCTTTCCGCCACCGGTATGAGTCAGCATCAGATCGGTATTGGCAAACCAGAAACAAATATCGAGACAATGAAAAGCACGCATCCGGTTGTCGAACAATGGAGGTTCCCAGCCGAACCAGGCCAGATAAACCGGTGCTTTCTGAACAGCTTTTGCATCAGCAGTTTCAATCGCCCCCTTGCGGTTGCTGCTCACCAAAGTCATGATTTCAATTGGTTTTGCTTCAGGATATAGTTTTGCATAGGCATCATAAACCTCAGCAGCTTTGTCGCCCAATCCACCACCAAAACCGGCCCGTACTTTCAACATGTCAACCGCCTTTTCACGGGTGATTATTTCCATTTCGGGCATGGTACGTGCCATTCCCCATTCGTGGAACGTGGTGCATATCAGCATCGGGACATCAGAAGAAACTCCTGCCGGATCGCTGAAGAATTTGCCTTCAGGAATATTTATTCCATCGGCAACCGGACTAAATCCGCCACGAACGCCCGTTCCGGAGTTTTCTGCAGCAAATTTCTGAGCGGCTTTATTGGCCAGAATGATGTAATCTTTCCAGGGCATTTCCTGAAGTTTATCCACTTCAGAAGAAGATAATCCGGCTTCTTTCAGAATATATTCACCCAGAGATTGTGATGTTTTCTGATCCATGGCACGAACGGTTGTACCGCTCAATGGCACGGCTTTATGAAACAGACCTTTTGCTTTTGGCATGGCTGCCAGGATGCAAACTTTTGCTCCTCCACCCGATTGCCCCATAATGGTCACATTTCCCGGATCGCCACCGAAATTGGCAATGTTATCGCGTACCCATTCCAAAGCGGCAACCATGTCGAGCGCTCCGACATTCGCAGAATCGGCATATTTCGAACCACCAACTTTTGACAAATCGCTGAATCCGATTGGCCCCAGCCGATGATTGATCGATACAAAAACGATGTTTCCTTTCCTGCTCAGATTTTCGCCATCGTAACCATCCTGTTCAATTCCGTTTCCATTGGTGTAGCCACCGCCGTGCAGCCAAACCATAACCGGCCTTTTTTTCGAATCGACAGCCGGAGTCCAGATGTTTAGCTTCAGACAATCTTCACTCACATCGTCGTAATTCCAGTGGTCGGCAAACGAGGCATATGCATTTCCATATCGGTTATCCATAATCTGAGGCGCAGAATTTCCCCACCAAACTACCGGCAAAACATTCTTCCACGCTATGGGCGGTTGCGGTGGCATAAAGCGGTTCTTTCCTGAAGTGTCTGCTCCATAAGGAATTCCGCGGTAACAGGTTATTCCCCTCAGGATAAAACCCTTTACCTTGCCATATTTAGTATCGGCAATGGCAATGTCATCGCCGATATATAATTGCTGGTCGTCTTCAGGATTTGAAGAAACTGCTGCATTTGAGACCATCGGAACAGATGTCAATCCAATACCAGCTGCACCTGCAGCAATGGTTTGGAAGAAATTACGCCGGTTAGTTTTCATAGTTGGATTGATTAGGTTTTATTTTATGTGTTCAGGATCATAAACTATTGTAGCAGCACCCAGAGTAACCATCATCGGATGATCGCAGGCAATCGAAACTTTTTGAGGATGCGGAGTTGCTTCAGGAGCATTACCTGCAATTAGTACTTCAGCCAGTTGGCGCATTTCGGTGATGTACCCTTTATCGTAAGCCTTTTTTACATACGGATAATGGCCGCAGTATATTTTAGTGATTCCGGCATCCATTAATTCCTCCATTTTCCGGCACGAATTAACATAGGTTTGCATGTTCGAAAAAGGTTTTAGCTGCAACCAAACCTGACCGGAACCAAAAGCATCTCCGGAATAACAGGTTCCCGCTTTTTTGTCGAGAAGTACAATGGAGCCCGGAGTATGAGCAGGCATGTCACTCACTTCAATGACTTTTCCACCCAGATCGAACTGATCGCCTTCTGAAACAAAGTGTATTTTGCCTTTGTATGGATTGATCCGGCTCATCAAAACCGTATCGGCAGCATGAAAATAAACTTCAGGAAAAAAGTCCATGTTTCCGGCGTGATCCATGTGCATGTGTGTAATTACCACCTGAAGTGGCTTTTTGGTAATTTCACGAATCACCTCGTCCAATTTTTCACAGTTGGTTCCGGTATCAACCAGCAAAGCTTTTTCGGTTCCTTCAATGAGGTACATGGTTGTTTTATCGGTCGTTTCAATGACCCAGACATGATCTTCAAGCTGTGAGATTTCGAGATCGGCGTTTTTGAAAACCTGGGCGGAAGTTGGAATCCATGCAGCCAGGAAACAAAATACAGCAAACAGAATTGAAATTCTTTTCATGACAATTTAGTTAAAAAGTTGTGGTACAAATTCAGAAAGATAAACCCTCCAGTTGGTCCAGGTATGACCACCTTCGCTTTCGCGATAGACATATTTCATTCCCATGGCATCCAGTTTCGCCCGGTATTCAGTAATATTTTTAAAGAGAAAATCGGTTTTTCCAACTCCAATCCAGTAAAGTTTATACCCGTTTTTCATCTGGGCTTGAAGAGTTGAATCGAAGTTTTTGTACACGACTGAATTTACCTGGTCGTTTGGCAGAATAGCAGCCGAAAATAATCCGATATAATCGAAAGTATTGGGATAAAAGCGAGAAATATGCAGGGAATGGTATCCGCCCATCGATAAACCGGCAATGGCACGATTGGCTTTATCGGGTTTTACACGGTAATTACTTTCAACAAATTTGATCACATCCGGAAATGTTTCTTCAAATTTTCCATCCATGGTGTTGGGCAACTGCATGGTAGGTTTGTAATAACCTAAACTCGATTCTCCGGGAGCAGCTTCCTGAGCCACATTTCCATTGGTCATTACCACAATCATCGGTTTTGCTTTCCCCTGGGCAATCAGGTTATCCAAAATCTGGGAAGTGCGGCCAAGTGCGATCCAGGCTTCCTCGTCGCCACCCATGCCGTGTAATAAATACAGAACCGGATATTTTTCGTTGCTGTTTTCATAACCGGCAGGAGTATAAACTGTCATTCTGCGGGTCATGTTGTTTCCGGGCGAATTGTACCAGCGACGGGCAACAGTTCCGTGCGGGACTTTTTGTACCGCATACAAATCAGCTTTTCCTCCGCCAACCATAAATACATCGAAAACAGAAGCGACATCACGAATTTTGTAAACGTTGTTCGGATCAGTTGAACTTACTCCATCAACAATAAATGAATAGCTGAATAAATCGGAACCAAGCGGTGCTGAAGTAAAACTCCACAAACCCTTATCGTCCTTTGTCAGATTTGCTTTGCCGGGGCCATCAAATTCGCCCCACTGTGTTTTCATTTTCACGCTGGGAAGAAAATCGCCGGTAATTTTTACGGTATCGGCATCAGGCGCCATGAAACGAAAAGTCACCGAACGATCGGGATTAACTTCAGGAGAAATTATTTGCGCAGCACCCCACAAAGCCTGTTGCGCAAAACCCGGGGTAAAACAAACTGATACAAGAGTCATAATTAATAAAAGTCGATTTTTCATGGTTCAGGTATTTTTATTAGTATAGTTTTCAAATGAATGGATGGAAATTGATGTCAGTAATTTATCAAAACTTTAAACGGATTCAAAATGATGGAAATGAGTCTATTCTAATCTGAAATTAATTTCAAATCAAAAATGCCCCTTTGCTTTTACCTACAAAGGGGCAATCCAAAACAAAAACTTATTTCCACCCTAAATTTTCTTATTTTACAAATGAAGCTTTATTCAGATAATCAAAACAATCTTTCACACCTTCAAACTGGGTCATGTTTGTTTTCACCTTTTCAAGTTCGACATAATAGTCAACCAGGCCGTTTGCATATGCTTTTGTAAATATATTTTCGAAATTCATCATTCCAGACTGACCTAGAACCGAGCGGTCTTTGATGTGTAAAACCGGGAAACGGGTCGGATATTTTTCAAAATATTCCAGTGGATCCATTTGGCCCATCACGGTCCAGTATACATCCATTTCGAAAAACACCAGATCAGGATTGGTGCCAGTCAGTAAAAGATCATATATCACATCGCCATAAGGCATGAAAGAAGCATAGGGGCCTGTAGGAACTGTTTCGCCTGGTTTTGCAATCCGTTTAAACTCCATGTTGTGATTGTGATAGCCCCATTTAATCCCGGCAGCTTTTGCTATTTCACCGGCATGATTAAAAATTTCACAAACCAGAGTGGCATCGTCATGCGTTTCAATCGATGGCATTCCGGGCTGAACCAGGGTGCGCACTCCCAGTTTCACATGATCTTCAACGGTTTGTTTCCAGTATTCAGCAATTTCAGCCTTATTTTCTATCGTATATTTTCTGACTGGAGGATTGACATGTGAGCTAACAATTTTTAATCCGGCATCTTCCACAATTTTTCGGTATTCACCAACTTCATACTGTCCCATTTTCCGGTTATTGTAACCAGCCAATTCAATGGTACTGTATCCGATTTGCCCAATTTTTTTCATTCCGGCCGGCACATCATCAGTCAATTCTTTACCCAGGGAATAGATCTGCAAACCAATTACCTTTTTCCCGGCAACGGTTGAAGTTATTTTGTTTGCTGCTGTAACCGGCGCAACACTTCCGGCGACCATGCCGCCCAGAGTTAATAAGGATAGTTTTTTAAGAAATTCGCGTTTAGTTTCCATCTTGTTTAGGTTTATATTTGTACTTAATTTGCCAAATTCAATTCACTGTGTCTGTCTGACGCAATGATAGTTTTTTTATTTTAAAACCGATCTCTAATCTGTTTTGTTGTAAAACATATTAGAGGAAAAAGCGAGGTGATACCGGTAAAAAATGAGTTGAAGCAAGATCCAAATTTCAGGAATATTAAATGTTTTGCATCGAAAATATTCAAACTTAATCCTGATCAATTTTTACGGAATTCCGGATGAAAGTTAGATGAAAGCACTATTTCCTAGCCATGTTTTCTCACATCTTCCTGAATAATTTCTTCCAGATTATTTACCGGTCGTTCCAGATCAGCAGGGAAAGGCTTTTTGCTGAATTGCTGAAAATAAAGCAAACAGGCATCTTTCCAAACCTGTGCATTGAGGCACTGTTCGCGAAGTTTTGCCTGAACCTGGCTAAACCGTTCCGGATCGACAAAGGGCTGTGCCCGGTCCCACACTTTCTGAAACTCCCTGACCTGCTGTAGTCCGTCATCGTATTTCCAGCACATTTCATCCCACAATGTCCGTCCACTCTGCATTTTATAATCCCACGACACATGATGGAACCACAAAAGGTAAATCTCGGGACAGGTTTTTACATCAGCCAACTGCGAACTTAGCGGTTCGTGATACTGACTGATTGCTTTGCTTCCCGTTTCAGTCCGGTCGAACCCGATTCCCATCGAATCGGCCTGATGATAATAAGGAGGAGTCCAGTCTTTCCTCATTCCTTTGGGAGCCCACCACGGCCCCGGACCATAATGTTCGGTTGCCGAAAAAATGTGGTGAAGCCCCAAAGGCATCATATAATTCACAACTGCTTCCCGGCTGTCAAGCATCATTTTCCTGACTGGTTTTAGAAATTGTTCGTCCCACTCATTTGAAACTTCAGGAGAAACACTTTTGCCGGTTTGGCTAAAAGTTAATTTAATCCATTCATCGGCAATCTGACTGCTGCTTAGCCGGTTGTTCCAGGCCAGTCGCCCGAATGCATACCAGTTGGCCTGAGCCAGCTGATGACCGCACCAGTTGGCATCCAGTCCGATATTTGCCACACCCGCAATGGCCGTGTGTTTCTGCTGAAAAATACTGCCATCGGTACAACGGGCAACCGTGCTGCCTGCTCCTTCCTGAAAAGTTTCGCTGTTCAGAAATTCTTCCCACATCGTCGATAAAAATGCCAGGTGAACCGAATGACCAAGATATTCCTGTGTGATCTGCAATTCAGGCATCACCGAAGTTTTCTTCAAAGCGCCGAATAGCGGACTGAACGGTTCGCGCGGCTGAAAATCAATCGGGCCGTTTTTTACCTGAATAATCACATTGTCGCGAAAATGACCATCCAACGGAATAAATTCGTTGTAAGCCTGTTTGGCCCGATCTTCTCCGGAAGTTTGATAAACAAAAGCACGCCACATCACAATGCCGCCGAAAGGTTCAAGCGCTTCGGCCATCATGTTGGCACCATCCTCATGGGTGCGGCCAAAATCCTGCGGACCGGGCTGTCCTTCACTATATGCTTTTACCAAAAAACCACCAAAATCAGGAATCATCCCGTAAATCTCTTTCGCCTTGGTTTTCCACCATAATCTCACTTCCGGATCAAGAGGATCTGAAGTTTTTAATCCGCCAATAACTGATGGAGATGCAAAATTTACAGACAGGTAAGTTGTTATGCCATACGGACGCAAAATTCCGGCGATAGTTTTTACCCGGTTTAAATATTCAGGAGTTAAAACTTTTGGCGAGGCATTTACATTGTTGATTACTGAACCATTAATTCCGGCAGAAGCATTGGCCCGGGCATATTCCTGCCACAACTTTCGGTCCTGATCGGTTACCGCAAGCGAATCTTTGCCATTGCGCCAGAAGATGGAACGCCCGGCATATCCGCGTTCAACGGTTCCATTGAGGTTATCCCAATGATTCAGAATTCGTCGTTCATAGGATGGGTTATTTATTTCTTCACTGATCGTTTCACCCGTTTGCTGACACCGCAACAGTTCGTAAACACCGTATAAAATCCCGGCTTCGGTATTGGCCTGAATACTGTTTTTCCCGAGTTTAAAACCATCTCCGGAAATGGCTTTGTCCTGCTTCAACACCAGCGAAACCGTTGCTCCGGCATCTCCCATCCAGGCTTGCTGAAGTTCCTGTTTTGCAATTTCCAGTGTGGGCGAACTCTTTTTACAAACGATACTAACCGGATTCGAACCGGAATGGCGCAGCCAAAGGTTATGCCCGTTTTCGGCGCTTACAGAAAGTGTCGCAAAAACAAAAATTAAGGTTCTTAAAATTCTTTTCATCTATTTATAATTTGTTTTTTAATTGACAGAAAACCCGCCAGGATAATTATCCTCTGGTATGTCACGAGTGCCCGGATTTTGCCAAAATCCAAAATGGATTCGTTTAAATTCTTTTTTTCGTGACCAATTTCTCAATTTATCCGGAATCGTTCCGGTTCAAGAATATTTTTGCCTGAAATTAACGTTTAAAATTCAATCTTTTCCTGAAAGCTTTTTGAAGAAACCTACCATCATTTCATAATCCTTTTCTTCGAATAAACCCGGACCGTGTTTGCCATTGGGGACCAAAACAAACTGACTGGAAACACCCGCTTTCTGAAGTGATTCGAACAGAAGTTCGCTTTCGCAGTGTGGGACAAAAGGGTCTTTATCACCGTGAAGGATCAGGAATGGCGGGTCTTTCGGATCAACATAAGTAACTGGATTTGCCAGGGCACATTTATCTTTATTTTCCTGAATCGCACCCCCAACGAGGTTTGATTCCGGAGATTTAGCATCATTGTGCTTCATTTGGCTGCCGCAGGAATCCATAATCAGAAAATCGGTAGGCCCAAAGACACTTCCTTTAGAAATTGAAATTCAGCGAATTTCGGAGTTCCTCAGGTGCAAAATGTGTCACTTCTGTTTAATTCGAATTCAGGTCTGAAGATAAGACTTTGATTTACTTCCTGAACCTGTCTACTGTTTTATTCTGTGTCATTTTTAGAACCAAATGTATAAGTAAGCGAACATTTAACTGTAATCTCACCCGATTGACCCGAGATCCACCATTCTGACCAGAAGGGGAAAGACGTAAAGATGTTTTGATCATTTCCGGAGTCTGGAAAATTTTGCACAATAAAAAAGCACTTACATGTTTGTATTTGTAAGTGCTTCGTGAAAGGTCGGTCCGCAGGGATTCGAACCCTGGGCCCGCTGATTAAGAGTCAGCTGCTCTACCAACTGAGCTACGGACCGAATATTTTTATTTATTAAACAATTAAAGAACTTCTATGATTCGAACCCTGTACCTCCCGATTTTATCGGGATGCCCTACCAACTGAGCTACGGACCGAATATTTTTATTTATTAAACAACTAAAGAACTTCTATGATTCGAACCCTGTACCTCCCGATTTTATCGGGATGCCCTACCAACTGTGCTACGGACCGATTCGGCCACAAAAGTAACAGATTGTTTGTCAATTTCAAATTCGCCGATAGCAAAAACCAAACTATTTATCACATTCCGATCTACTTAATTCATTATCATTCTATAATCCATGTTAACATGAAAAGTCCAACAAAACAATATTCAGAATTTACCGTTGGTATTTCAATGTAATTTTGGGTATTCTGGTTTCGAAGATTATATTTGTTAGCAAACATTAATCACATGGAATTTCTAACATACGTTCCTGAAGGTTTCATCAAATTCTTCCTGATTTTAATCTTTTCCTTACTAATCGGGCTGGAACAAAGGCGTCATCACATCCACGAAGAGGAAGATCTTTTATTTGGAACCGACCGTACCTTTACGTTCATTGGTCTTTTAGCCTATGTATTGTTTATTGCCGATACAAAATCATACATTCCATTTCTGATTGGTTTTATCCTGATTGGAGGAATGCTTGGAATTCAATATTATCAGCGCATCAAACAAACCGGAAAATACGGGCTTACCAGCATTATCCTTGCTTTGTTAACCTACTGCATTCCAATCATGGTTTTTACCCAACCGGTCTGGTTGGTTCTTTCGTTCATTGTTGCGCTGTTGTTGATCACCGAATTGAAAAGCCATTTCATCACACTTTCAAAAAAAGCTTCTGAAGAAGAATTTATCACACTGGCCAAATTTATCACCTTTTCAGGAATCATCTTGCCACTTCTTCCTGAAGAATATATTTCAGCACAAATACCAATTTCGCCCTATCATTTATGGCTGGCAATTGTCGTCGTTTCTGGAATTTCGTATGCCAGTTATCTTCTGAAGAAATTTGTTTTTCCTGATTCAGGAATATTCCTGACCGGTTTGCTTGGAGGAATATACAGTAGTACGGCAACCACTGTCATCCTTTCGCGGCAGGACAAACAGGGACTTGCCGGAACAAAAACCGTTTCGGCGATCATGATTGCCAATGGAATGATGTATCTGCGCATTTTGGTTCTGGCCTTCATTTTCAACCAGCGGGTTGCGGCGCTGCTGGCCATTCCGTTTATCCTCATGTTCATTGTTACATTTATTTTATCGAAACTGGCAAACAATACATCTGAATCCGAACAAACCGGAACTGCTCCGGAAAATAATTCAGGAACCGGTAAAAATCCGCTGGAATTAAGGACTGCAGCTATTTTCGGGGTGTTGTTCATCTTCTTTGCGTTGGTGACCGATTTTGTTTTAAAAAGCTACGGAAGCAACGGGGTGAGCAGTATGGCTTTTGTAGTTGGTGTTACCGACATCGATCCGTTTCTTTTAAATCTGCTTCAGCAAAAATACGGAATAGGTGAAATGACCATTGTTCTGGCCATCATTAATGCGACCAACAGCAACAATCTATTAAAAATGATTTATGCAATTTCGTTAAGCAGTAAACGCATTCGAAAGAGTTTAATTTTTAATTTTACCGTACTTATCGCCTCAGGATTAATTTTGTCGGCGATTTATTATTTTATATAACATTCAGAAAATAAAAACATTTTTTTTTACAGAAGATTAGAATGAAAACAATAAACTACAGAAAAATCCTTGTATTTTCTCTTTTGTCGGTTTTAATATTTACCGGATGTCGAAAGGATGAAGTTCCGCCAGCGCCTGTCATTATTCCACAGGCAACCGCTGTAAATAAATTTATTTATAACGGACTGCACGATTATTATTTGTGGTACAGTCAGGTTCCTGAACTTACAAACACCAAGTATTCAGACACCGACAGCTTAAATGTATTCCTGAATAAATTCTCTGATCCTCAAATACTTTTCACCAGCTTACTTTACAAATACAAAACGATCGACAAATGGTCGTTCCTGGTGGACAACTCAAAAACAATTGACGACTGGATCAGTGGAATTTCGGAAACGATGGGCTATGATTTTATGTTGGGACGAATTGGAGATTCGGACGATCTGTTTGGATTTGTTCGCTATGTTTACCAGGATTCGCCTGCAGAAAAAGCCGGATTAAAACGAGGTGATATTTTTATGACCATAAACAACACACAACTCACCGTATCCAATTATCAGGAATTATTATTTGCCACACCAACTTACACCATCGGTTTTGCTGAGATTACCGACCATAAAATTGCAGCTATAAGTAAAACCATGACGATGACTGCCATTGAAATGCAGGAAAATCCGATCAACAAGGACACTATTTTCACGTTCAACAATCAAAAAGTCGGATATCTGGTTTATAACGGATTTAATGCCGATTTTGACCTGCAACTCAATGATGTAATCAAAAAATTCAAAGATGCCGGCATCAACCAGATGGTTTTGGATTTGCGATACAACGGCGGAGGTTCGGTGACCAGCAGTATTTACCTGGCAAGTATGATTTACAGTACCGATCACAACAGATTATTTGCAAAAGCACAATACAATTCAGCATTTCAGAAAGCCCTGCTCGATTATTACGGACCTACTTACCTGTATGATAATTTCACTGAAACCATTGAGGCTACTGATGTTACACCTGCAACGCCGATAAACTGCCTCAACCTTCAGAAAATATACATCATTGTGTCCGACAATACAGCTTCGGCCAGCGAACTTCTGATCAATGGTTTACGTCCATACATGAACGTCAAAGTTGTCGGAATCAATACGGTCGGAAAATACACCGGATCAACCACCATTAAAGATTGGGACGATCAGGGAGAAGTAAATCCCACCCACGATTATGCGATGCAGCCTATCGTGGTTAAATATGCCAACTCAGCCGGCGTGACCGATTATGTGGATGGTTTAACTCCGGATATTATAGCCGAGGAAGACATTGCCAATCTGATGCCTTTTGGCGATCCAAACGAAACTCTACTGAAAGCTGTACTTGACGATATGAAAGGAATTCCGGTTACTGCGCAGATATTAAAATCGGCACAAATCGGAATCAGAAAAGTCGTCGGAAGCCACGATTTTAAGCCTTTCGCCAACGAGATGTACATAAAACCGATGAACAAATTACTCCCCACTTCAAAATAATAAACCAACAAAAAGCAGTTCTGATACAAAAAAACAGAGCTGCTTTTCTTTAGAACCGGCCTAACAACCAATTTTATAAGCTAAACCAACCAATGAACTCTAAACTTTTACTTCTATTTTTCCTATTTTCAATTCATTTCTCCGGTTTCATGCAGGTACCCGGAATCACTTCGTCCAATCTGCCTTTGGTAGTCATTAATACCAATGGAAAAACCATTTTGGATGCCAGCAAAATCTCGGCGAATATGAAACTGATATACAACGGTGCCGGAAAACTAAATTATCCGGGTGATGCAGGCAACATTTTCAATGGCTATATCGGAATTGAATACCAGGGAGGAAATTCGAAACTGACTGAACAAAATTCGTATGGATTCGAAACCAGAGATGCCAGTGGCAGCAACCTAAACGTTTCGCTTTTGGGAATGCCCGAAGAAAACGACTGGGTCTTGCTGGGCAATTTTAACGATAAAACCTTTGCGCGTACGGCACTTGCCTTTCAGCTATTCCGGAAAATGGGACACTATGCTCCCCGAACACAAATGGTTGAAGTTATTGTGAACAACGAATACATGGGCATCTATATTCTGACTGAAAAGATTAAACAGGATAAAGGCCGGGTGGATATCTCGAAGCTGACCAGCGCCGATATCTCAGGTGATGCCCTTACCGGCGGGTACATTTTTAAAATTGATACCTGGGACGAAACAAACAGCTGGCAAAGTAATTTTTCGCCAACCGACCTTCCCGGGAAAACTGTTCGTTATGTATTTGAAGATCCGAATGCAACTGATCTGATGGCCCAGCAAAAAAGCTATTTAATGGCCACCGTAAATTCATTCGAATCGGTTTTAAACAGTTCTAATTTTGCCCATACAACCACCGGATATCCGGCATGGATCAAGATGAATTCGTTCATGGATTATTTCATTGTGAACGAAGTCTCGAGAAACATGAATGCCTACCGTAAGAATTGTTATTACTTCAAGAATAAAGACAGCAAGGATAATAAATTTCATTCCGGACCCGTCTGGGATTTCGACCTGGCCTTTAAAAATCTGGACGATGACTGCACAGCTTATGGCGCCACCGATGGATCGGGCTGGACCTATAAAATCAATGAGTGTGCCGGAATCAAAACCAATTCAAACGGCTGGATTGTACGTTTGATTCAGGATCCGGCATTCAAAAATGCGTTGTACAGCCGGTATACGCTGATGCGGAATTCGTACATCAGTTCTGTGTACCTCAACAATTTCATCGATTCGGTAAAAAACCTGGCGGCTGAAGCCCAAGTCAGACACTACGCCAAATGGAAAATTCTGGGAACAGCTGCCGGTGCCAAGGAAGTTGACGCGCAACCAGACACTTACGAGGGGCAGGTCAATAAATTAAAAAGCTGGATTCAGGTCAGGTTAAACTGGCTGGATGGAAATATTCCCGGAAATCCTACCGGAATCGAATCTCTTGAAACAGATTTCAGCTACCGGATTTTTCCAAATCCAAGCAAAGATGTGGTTTATCTTGAAGCTTCCTCCGCAATTCAATACGTAGAAATATTCCGGAGTAACGGAACCCGGGTGATGCGTGAATCCGGATTTTCAGGTTATTCAACCAAACTGGATATTTCAGGATTAAGCTCCGGAATTTATCTGATCAGGTTGTATACAAAAGGTCAATCGCCCATTACTTCGAAATTAGTTGTAGATTAATTTTTTCGAATCAGACTTCCGGAAAAATAACTTTGAAAACTTTCACAAAACAGCTTCGGGCAATAAAAATCGAAGCTGTTTTGTTTTTCACCGCAAACAATCCTAATATTAATCCGAAATTCAACCAGCCAATCACACTCAAAACCAACGAATGACCTCCGGACTTCTACTATTTTGCCTGTCATTTATCCTTTCCCATACTGGTTTTAGCCAGGTTTCAGGAATTAGCTCTTCGAATTTACCCCTTGTAATTATTAACACCAACGGGAACTCTATTCAGCAAGACATAAAAGTGGCTGCAAACCTGAAGATCATTTTTAACGGAGCAGGAAAAATCAATCAACTCACCGATCCGGCAAACATTTACAACGGAAATATCGGAATCGAAATCCGGGGAAATTATTCGGCGTCGCTGCCCCAAAAACCCTACAGTTTTGAAACCCGTGATGCTTCCGGAAAAAACCTGAATGTTTCGCTTCTGGGAATGCCCGAAGAAAACGACTGGATTTTGCTGGCCAATTACAACGATAAAACATTTATGCGAAATACGCTTGCCTACGAACTGTTCCGGAAAATGGGGCACTATGCTCCACGAACGTTCATGGTCGAAGTGGTGGTCAACAATGCTTATCAGGGAATTTATATCCTGACTGAAAAAATTAAACAGGACAAAGGCCGTGTCGATATCGCCAAACTGACCACACTTGACATCACCGGCGATGCCCTGACCGGTGGTTATATTTTCAAGATTGATTATTACAACCAGAGCGACAATTGGCAAAGCAGTTATCAACCGGTCGATCATCCTGAAAAAAAGGTTAACTATGTCTACGTTGATCCGGATCCGGATGCGCTTGTTTTTACGCAGAAATCCTATCTGAAGAATGCAGTCAACGCGTTTGAGGCCGTGCTGCAGAAACCGGATTTTTCGGATAAAGTGACAGGTTATCCGGCATGGATCGATGTAACATCGTTTCTCGATTATTTCATCGTCAGTGAAGTTTCCAGAAATGTGGATGCCTATAAAAAGAGCGTATTTTTCTTCAAGGAGAAAGACAGCAAAGGAGGGAAAATCAGTGCCGGACCGGTCTGGGATTTCGACTGGGCCTGGAAAAACATCTGGGATTGCAGCACATACAGTGCTACCGACGGATCGGGCTGGACCTATAAAATTAACGACTGTCCGAATATTTACCCCAATTCAAACGGATGGATGGTTCGTTTACTTCAGGACCCGGATTTTGCCAATGCCCTGAACAAAAGGTATTTTGATTTACGAAATTCCTACCTCAGCAACACTTACCTGCAAAGTTACATCGATTCGGTCCAGAATTTAGTTGCTGAAGCGCAGGCTCGTCACTATTCGAAATGGAACATTCTGGGATCAAATGTGGGTGCTCCTGAAGTCGATTCGCAGCCCTCGACCTATGCCGGGCAACTGACCAAATTCAGCAACTGGATCAAAACCCGCCTGGGCTGGCTCGACAGCCACATGCCGGGAACTGCCACTACGAACTCAAACGATTTGTTTCAAACCGATACCAGCTACCGGATTTTTCCTAATCCGGCAACCGATCAGGTTTACATTGAAGCTTCAGCCGAAATCGAAACCATTGAGATTTTCAGGAGCAACGGCGCAAGTGTGATTCGCAAATCCGGAGTCGCAGATTTTACCAGCCACCTGAATATTTCAGGTTTGCAGCCGGGAATATACCTGATCCGTCTGGGAATGAAAGGACAATCGCCTGTTAGTTACAAACTGTTAGTAAAATAAAAACAGACCTTCGGATTTTTAATTTCGTGGATATTTTTCTGGAAAAGATGCAGCGCAATGGTTTTGCTTTTGCTAATTTTACCGAAATCAAACCGAAAACCTGTTACCATGAAAAAACTTACTGCTTTAATTTTCCTTTTTCTGATTGTTATCACTGTTCAGGCACAACAACTTCCAACCCGAATGGAGGAACTTACAGCTCCTGAATTTATTCAGGCAGTCGAAAAATCGTCGAAAACCTGTATTCTGCCTATTGGCGTTTTCGAAAAACACGGCCCACACCTCCCGCTGGGAACCGATTTGTATACCGCCCGCGAATTCGCCCTGCGCGCAGCTTCCAAAGAATACACAGTTGTTTATCCCTGGTATTATTTCAGCCAGATTAACGAAGCACGCCACCAGCCAGGCACCATAGCCTACACTCCCGAACTGATCTGGAAAATACTTCAGGAAACACTCGACGAACTGGCCCGAAACGGTTTCGAAAAAATTATCCTGGTCAATGGCCACGGTGGAAATAACGCGTTTCTGAATTTCTTCGGAATGGCACAACTTTCGGAACGCCGCAACTACAGTTTGTATTGGTTTCGGCCGGAAGATGATCCTGAAATTGCAAAAAAAGTGGAGGAAATGACCCAGCATGATCCGTACAATGCGCATGCAGGCAACGAAGAATCTTCGGTAATAAAAGCCATCGTTCCTGATTTTGTTCATCTGGAGCGTGCCGGCGAACAATCTGGAGTCGACCAGGAACGCATGAAAAATCTGCCCTTTGTTTACAGCGGAATCTGGTGGTATGCCAGTTATCCGAACCATTATGGCGGCGACGGTTCAAAAGCAAATGCCAAAGCCGGCGAACTGATTATTAATTCGACCGTTGAACAATTGGTAAAGATGATTCAGGCGGTAAAAAAAGATGAGCTTGTTCCAAACCTGCAGAAACAATTTTTCGATCAGTCGGAGAATCCGCTTAAAACCAAACAATAGCTTCGAAACAGAATCGAATCATTTCTTTTTCCGGAGTAAAAACCGGAAAAAGAGAGCGATTCCGAGAAACAAAGAAAATACAATCAGGCCAAGCAACAATTCAATTCCCAGGACTTTCCAATCATGGGTGGAAGAAGACAATTGTCCCTGAAAAATAAGCATCAGGCTAAAAAGTAAGGAGCAAATCACCATTCCGGATAGAAATACCGACCAGCGAACAAGCAGAGAAGGCAATTTTTCCCTGTTCTGTTCATTGGGCACGACGATCAAAAAAGCTGCAAGAATCAAAGGTAAATAACAGAAATAAAAATATGGCGTTCTGGCGATCCAAAGCACCGGAATCATACAAAGCAGTCCGCTGATGCAGTAAAAAGCTGGAAAAGACATCCTGTTTCTGATCCACTTCATCAGGAAATAAGTTTAAACCATTTCTGAAAATAGGAACCGATGAACGGGATCAAATTTTCAGTGGCTTTTGTGGCCCCCACAAAACTAAAGACCCAAAACACAAAGATAAATCCCCAGGCGACGACAAAATAATCAGGAATAAAACGTGTGATTAAAAAACAGAAAAATACACCCAAAGTCTGGCGCAGGTAAAAACTGGTGATCTGATCTTTCGTTCTGCTGTTCAGAACCAGGGCAATCAGCCAGCCCAGTGGAGTCAGGTGTGCCAGTATTGATTTCAGTTTTGTGCTCATTGCAACATTATTTTTCGGTTCCTGAAGATACTAAATAAAAAAAATGGCCACACCACCAACAGTGATGATGGCGCCAATAATTTCCTTCCAGTTCACTTTTTCGTGAAAGATCAGGATCGCCGGAGGTATAATCAAGACTGGAACAATCGACATAATTGTTGCCGCAATTCCAGCCTGAGTGTGCTGAATGGCAAGCAGCGAAAACGACACGCCCAAAAACGGGCCAAAGAAGGATCCAAGTGCAATTCGTTTCATGGCCGGACCATGGTGTAGAGCTTTCCATACTTTTCCGTAATAACGGGCAAATACAAAAAGAATGGCAAAACCGATCATTCCGGTTATGACCCGGATTTGCGAAGCTGCAAACGCATCGTAATCGCCCATTCCTTTTTTGCTCAGCACCAGACCAACTCCCTGACCGACGGCACCACCAAAGGCAAGCAATATTCCGCTAAGACTATAACTGGTCGTGATTTTGCGCTTTGTCTTCGTATCCGGATTCTGCTTTTCACGCTTTAAAATCACGATCGAAATCCCTGAGAGTGTTACAACCATTCCAACCCAATTCATCGGACTAAGTACTTCCCCCAGCATCATCCAACTCACAAAAGCAGTAATTGGCGGCGTTAAAGCCATAATCAGCATGGCAATTCGGGCACCAACAACTACAAACGACTGGAATAAAAGTAAATCGCCGATCACAAAACCGACCAGGCCTGATAAAGCCAGCCAGCCCCATCGTTCGGCACCGGCATCGAGCGGAAGAGCCATTCCTCTCCGGAAATAATTTACTGCGGCATAAATAAAAAATGCAATTACCAACCTGATTAGATTAACAGCGAGCGAACCCACTTTTTTGCCTGCCGATTCAAACGACATGCTGGTTGCTGTCCAGAAAACAGCAGTTAGCAGTGCTGCAATTTCGCCAAAATATTGTCCGGTCATGATTAGATTTTTGGAAGGCACGAAGATAATGGAAGAACTATCAGGAGTGAACAAAAGTTCCTAAAATATTTGATAGACCTGCCGGAAAATTTAGTACATGAAACTTCACCCAAAAAAGAACTTTCAGGAAAAAATAAATACTGTCCCGGAAGTGAAACTCCAGTGATTTTCTTACTCCATATCACTCAGGTGCAAATCCAAGGCCCGGACAGATATCTGAATTTCACGAATTGAAATTGCCAGCGATAAACTAAGCAGAACCAGTGCGATTCCAAATAAGACTTCAGCCAGCAGGTCAAAATGGACATAAATCAGGAACATACAAACAACACACAACAAAAGACTGGTTATGCCTAAAACCTGCATAGCCTGAGTCAGCCGAAGTCGTCGGCGCAGATTTTTTATCTGGCCCAGCAACTGCGAATTTGGTTTCTCCAGAAAATTGGCATGCAGTGTTCGCACGACCTGTGCATAAGCCAGGAAACGGTTGGTATACGCCAGTAAAAGCAGAGAAACTGCAGAAAAAAGCAATGCCGGTGTGGTTAATGTTAATTGTTCCATAAGTAAATAGGTGCCTAAAGTGAACTAAATTACCGGAGTGCCTAAAGTTACAAAAACTGCAAAACAATGCAGGTACTCCGAACTTTAGGTATTCCGGACTTTCCTAATTTATTAAACCTGAAATCGTTTCCTGAAGTTTTTCTTCGCGAAGATTTCGCCCGACAATTTTTCCTGAACGATTGATCAGCAAATTGGCCGGAATAGAATTTACCGAATACAAGGCAGCGGCTTCATTTTTCCAACCTTTCAGATCCGAAACATGCGGCCAAAGCAGCTGATCATCAGAAACCGCCTTCAGCCATTTTTCCTTATCGGTATCGAGTGAAACACCAAATACGCCAAAACCCTTGGTTTTATACTTGCTGAACACCGAAACTACATTTGGATTTTCGCGGCGGCATGGCCCACACCACGAAGCCCAGAAATCAACCAGGGTATAATCATTTTTCGAATAAACATCACTTAACTTCACCGGAATTCCGTCGCTGTCGTTCATGGTAAAATCAGGGGCAATCTGTCCGACTGCCACCAATTTTAGTTTCGCGACACGGTCTTTAAGCGATAAAACCACCGAAATAGAGTCAAATTTCGGATCGAATCCTGAAAGAATTCCATCCAGCACATCAGCCTCCATATCGTAATACACCCGACCTAAAAGATATGGAGAAACAAAAGAAGCAGGATTTGCCTGAATGTAATCTTTCTGAATGTTATCAATCGATTCAAAAATTGTTTCGGCTTCATTCATGAGACTGTCTGCTTTAAACTGTTGACCATCCTTGCTAAATTTTTTCGATGCATAATAAAATACCATCGCTTCGGCATCCAGTTTGTCCAATTTATCCTGAAGTGTCTGGAATTCGTTTTGCACAGATCCACCGCTTACTTTGGCCGATGTCAGCGAGTCAACAACACCGGTAATGGAAATTTCAGAATTTTCAATAAAGAAAGGGAGTTTGTCATTTACAGAACTCAGGCCCAGGTAATATACTTCAGGATTTTTAACTGTGCCTGAAAAGTGACAGGCACCATCCTCAATCACGGCGGAGTCGAGATTCACCCAATCGCCTTTTATTCGCTGGCTCAGGAATGCAGTTCCCTGCGAACCAGCAATTTTTAAATTAATAACATATCCCGGTTTTTGGGTACATGCCCAGGTACTGAGAACAAAAACAATCAGCAAGATTTTTCTCATCGTGTTTGATTCAATGGTAAGTATTTCAAGTCATGCAAAATAACAGAAATTATTGAATGGGAATCGGTTTATTAAACAAAAAAACCGGGACAAATGCCCCGGTTCTTTTGTTTCAATAAATAATGTCGAGAAAATTTATTCTGAAACTTTATACAATTATTGTTTTACGTATCCTTCGAGGTGAACACTTCCAACCGAACGACCGGACGGATCGGCATTGTTTTTAAAACTGGCATCCCACTCCAGGGCAATAGGAGTACTGCACGCAATTGATGGTACAGAGGGAACACAACTTGCAGCTGAATCGGATGGGAAATGTTCGGTAAAAATTGAACGGTAGAAGTATTCTTCTTTTGACATTGGCGTATTGATCGGGAACCGGAATTTGGCAGTACGCATCATTTCGTCGGTTACTTTTTCGTTCACCATCGCTTTCAGCGAGTCGATCCAATTGTAACCAACACCATCAGAGAATTGTTCTTTCTGACGCCAGGCCACACTCTCAGGCAAGTAATCTTCGAATGCTTTGCGGATCACCCATTTTTCCATCCGACCGTTTTTCGCCATTTTTTCTTCAGGATTAATGCGCATGGCCACATCCAGGAATTCTTTATCGAGGAACGGAACACGACCTTCGACACCCCAGGCAGCCAACGATTTATTGGCACGCAAACAATCGTAAAGATGTAATTTACCGAGTTTACGAACTGTTTCTTCGTGGAACGCGCGTGCATTCGGCGCTTTGTGGAAATACAGGTAACCTCCGAAGATTTCGTCAGCTCCTTCACCAGAAAGAACCATTTTTACCCCCATTGATTTAATTACCCTTGAAAGTAAATACATCGGGGTTGAGGCACGAACAGTAGTTACGTCATATGTTTCGAGGTGATAAATCACGTCGCGGATAGCATCCAAACCTTCCTGGACAGTAAAATGAATCTGATGGTGAATTGTTCCGATATGATCGGCCACTTTTTGTGCCGCTGCAAGATCGGGAGAACCAACCAGACCCACTGCAAAAGAATGCAATTGCGGCCAGTAAGCCTGTTCGTTATTTTCCGATTCAACACGGAAAGCAGCATATTTTTTTGCAATGGCAGAAATAACTGAAGAATCGAGTCCTCCGGAAAGTAAAACGCCATAAGGTACATCCGACATTAACTGACGGTGAACCGCATCTTCCAAAGCTTTACGCAATTCATCGATATCAAATCCATTGTCTTTTACAGCATCATACGACTGCCATTCGCGTTCGTACCAGGTTTTTACTTCGCCATCCGGACTGTATAAATATTTTCCTGGTAAAAATTCTTCAATTTTTGTGCAATGACCTTCCAGAGCTTTAAGTTCTGATGCCACATAATAATGTCCATCTTTATCCCAACCCTGGTATAGAGGAATGATACCGATGTGGTCGCGTGCAACCAGATAAATATCTTTTTCCATATCGTACAAAGCAAAAGCAAAAATACCATTCAGGTCTTCCAGAAAATCAACCCCTTTTTCACGGTATAAAGCCAGAATGACTTCACAATCCGAATGAGTCAGAAACTCATAATTATCGCCAATCCTGTTCCGGATTTCCATGTGGTTATAGATTTCGCCGTTCACAGCAAGAACGAGCTTACCATCTTTACTGTACAATGGCTGACCACCGGATTCGGGATCAACAATTGATAATCGTTCGTGTGCCATAATGGCTTTATCGCACGAAAATATTCCTGACCAGTCCGGTCCGCGATGACGAATTCTCTTCGACATTTTCAACACCTGATGACGCAAATCCTGCGCCTGCTCTTTTAGCTCAAATACACCTACAAATCCACACATAATATTTATCGTTATTTTATATCTTTCAATTAATTTGAGCTCAAAAATATTCATTCTGATCATATTTCGAAAGTATTTCTGACATTTTTCTCATTTAATCTACCAATAAGATGATTTGTGTCGTAAATCGCTTCAATTTTAAATTATATTGAGATCAAAAAATCAACAAACACTCCCCCCTTAAAATGGAATAATCTGACAAAAAATCACTTTTCCGACCAGACACCCCTACGAAATTAGAATCTACCAATAAAAAACCATCAACTTTTCAAACAAGACCTTATTGTCTCTATTTTGATTCTTCAGGTTAAAAAAAAATAAAAAAAGGCAGCCAAAATTGACTGCCTTTCTCAAAATATCGTTTAAAATCGACTATACGTTAAATCTAAAATGCATAATATCGCCATCCTGAACCAAATAATCTTTCCCCTCGACGCCCATTTTTCCGGCATCCTTGCATGCATTTTCTGAACCAAGTTCAATAAAATCTGCATATTTAATAACTTCTGCACGAATAAAACCTTTTTCGAAATCGGTGTGAATTACACCGGCAGCCTGTGGAGCTTTAAAACCGCGTTTATAAGTCCATGCCCTAACTTCCTTAACACCAACGGTGAAATATGTCTCCAGTTGAAGCACCCGATAAGCACTCTTTATCAGTTTATTTACGCCAGACTCGGTTAAACCCAAATCTTCGAGAAACATTTTACGTTCTTCATAACTTTCCAATTCGGCAATATCGGCTTCAGTTGCAGCAGCAATCATTAACATTTCGGCATTCTCATCTTTAATTGCTTCCTTCACCGCATCAACATAGGCATTTCCGGTAAGTACCGCAGCTTCGTCGACATTGCATACATACAAAATGGGTTTGTTGGTAAGTAACTGAAAATCTTTGGCCAGCTTTTGATCTGCTTCATCAAGAACCACTGTTCGTGCCGACTTTCCCTGAATCAAAGCATCACGAAACATGGTGAGAACTTTCAGGCTTCTTTTTGCTTCCGGATCGTTACCCGTTTTTGCTTGTTTTTCAACTTTAGCAATCCGACTTTCAACGGTTTCCAGATCTTTCAGCTGTAACTCAATATCAATGGTTTCTTTATCGCGAACAGGATCGATGGTGGTATCAACATGGGTAATGTTATCGTTATCGAAACATCTCAACACATGAATTATCGCATCGGTTTCACGAATATTTCCCAGAAATTTATTTCCCAAACCTTCGCCTTTGCTGGCACCGCGAACCAAACCTGCAATATCAACAATCTCTACAGTTGTTGGAACAACACGCTGCGGATGAACCAAATTCTCCAATTTAGTCAGGCGTTCATCAGGAACAGTAATGACACCCAAATTGGGTTCAATGGTACAAAACGGAAAGTTTGCTGATTGCGCTTTTGCATTCGACAAACAGTTAAAAAGAGTCGATTTTCCGACATTGGGCAATCCTACTATCCCACACTGTAAAGCCATGTGTTTCTATTTTTTAAAATTCGGTGCAAAGATAATTTATTCATCCAACTAAAAAGCGATTCTAAGTTTATACTTCATGATTCGTAGATTCAAGTCACAAATGCGACAAATCAATTTAAAGCTGCAAAAAAGATTTCAGACGGCGTTTTAAAATTTAACTTTTCTCTTGGCCTTCTGTTTATCTTATTCTGTACCAGTTTTATATAT
>JBASYJ010000103.1:0-2451 GCA_049277435.1 Prolixibacteraceae bacterium | reverse complement strand
ACTTTAGCCACTGTTGGTCAACCGACCGGCGGGAAGGCTTTCAGAAACAGGATAAGCCAGAAGACCTGCCGCAATCCGATATTTTATCAAGAAGACTTTCGGGAATAAAAGTCTGGCTGAAATCCGGAAACGCAAGCTGTTTTCTTTTTTTGAAAACCTCAGTTTACTTCCTCTTTCATCCGTTATTCCTGTTAGGCTCATGTTGAACAAACAAGAACTAACAAAAAAATTGTATGGAAACAAAAATCGTTTCAGTAGTCAAACGTGACGGGCGCATTGTTGCCTTCGATGCCGAAAAAATCACTTTCGCAATCTTTAAATCGTTAAGGGCTACCGGAAAGCCCAACCGTGAACTGGCCGCAAGGTATGCTGGTCAGGTAGTGAATAAACTTCTGAAAACTTCTGACCGAAAAACGGCGCCGGCAGTTGAGGAAATTCAGGACGAAGTGGAGCGTACCCTGTTTGCCAATAGCGAATTTGAAGCTGCAAAAGCATACATTATTTATCGCTACCAGCATCAAAATATTCGGAATACCAAAGCCATTTTCTCGAACATCGAACTGATGGAAGATTACCTCAGTTTGCGCGATTGGCGGGTGAAAGAAAGCGCCAATTCAACCTATTCACTGCAAGGGTTGAACCAGCATATTTCTACGATGGTGAGTTCTCAATATTGGCTTACACAGATTTATCCGCAAGAAATTTCAGAGGCTCACAAAAGTGGTCGTTTCCACATTCACGACCTGGGATTTCTGAGCGTGTATTGTGTTGGCTGGGATATGGAAGACTTGCTTATCAGCGGTTTTCGTGGAGTGGAAGGTAAAACCCAAAGCAAACCGGCCAAACACCTGCGTACGGCCTTGGGACAAATCGTTAACTTTTTTTACACCATGCAGGGCGAAGCTGCCGGTGCACAAGCATTGTCGAGTTTCGACACTTACCTTGCTCCGTTTATCCGTTTCGATGGGCTGGACTATGCCCAAACAAAACAATGCCTTCAGGAATTCATGTTCAACATCAATGTGCCTACCCGTGTTGGTTTTCAAACCCCGTTTACGAACATCACCCTCGATCTGGTAGTTCCGGGCAATATGAAAGATCAGCCAATCATTATTGGCGGAAAAATACAAAACGAAGTATATGGCGATTTCAAAGCCGAAATGGAACTGTTTAACCGGGCTTTTTCTGAAGTGATGCTCGAAGGCGATGCCAGCGGAAGTGTATTTTCGTTCCCGATACCAACCTACAACATCACCAAAGATTTTGACTGGGACAACACAGCCTACGACAAAATATGGGAAATGACCGCCAAATATGGGATCCCCTACTTTTCAAATTTTGTAAATTCAGACATGAGCCCCGATGATGTACGTTCGATGTGCTGCCGTTTGCGGTTAGACAAACGCGAATTACGCAGCCGTGGCGGCGGACTGTTTGGGGCTAATCCGCTGACAGGTTCAGTGGGTGTGGTTACCATGAACCTGCCCAAACTGGGATACGAATCATCGTCGGAAGAAGACTTTTTCCAACGCTTGTCGCACCTGATGGAACTTGCTAAAAACAGTCTCGAAATTAAACGGAAAGTGATTGAACGCCTCACCGGACAAGGACTTTACCCGTATTCGAAATTTTACCTTCGCCACCTGTTTAAAAAGAACGGCTGTTACTGGGACAACCATTTTTCCACCATCGGGCTGGTTGGAATGAACGAGTGTTGCCTGAATTTCCTTGGTCCCGGATTGACTTCGGAAGAAGGTCATGCCTTTAGCCTGAAAGTGCTCGACTTTATGCGCGAACGTTTGCAGGATTTCCAGTCGGAAACAGGCCACATCTACAACCTCGAAGCCACACCTGCCGAAGGAACTTCGTACCGCCTGGCCCGTATCGACAAAATGCAGTACCCCGACATCCTGACGGCGAATGAACCTGCTGTAAAATGCGGGGCAGAACCATATTACACTAACTCGACCCAACTTCCGGTCAGTTATACCGATGATTTGTTTGAAGCCCTTAGCCTTCAAGACGACCTTCAGGTAAAATATACCGGAGGCACCGTGTTTCATGCTTTCGTTGGCGAAAGTCAGTTGCCAATTGCTTCGGTCAAACAGATGATCTACAAAATTACTCATCATTTCCGCCTGCCGTATGTGACCTTAACACCCACCTTCAGTATTTGTCCACAGCATGGTTACATCTACGGCGAACACAAAACCTGCACGAAATGTAAAGAGGCCGGAATAGAACAGAAATGCACTGTTTTTTCGCGAATTGTGGGGTATTTGCGTCCGGTTGACCAGTGGAACGACGGCAAACAGGAAGAATTCCGCGAACGAAAACTATTCGACCAGCAACATACTGAAATTAAAATAGAAGCTGGACTCGTAAGCATTCCGGAAGTGGTTGAAGTATAATCCTGAAAGCCAAAAATTATGACTGAAAAGAAAAAAGTAA
>JBASYJ010000102.1:0-28884 GCA_049277435.1 Prolixibacteraceae bacterium | reverse complement strand
TTTGTAACCATTGCAACGACCCGTCCTGAAACCATTTTGGGCGATACGGCTGTTTGTGTTAACCCGAACGATCCTCGTTTTACCCACCTGAAAGGTAAACGGGTGCTGGTCCCGCTGATCAACCGTTCCATCCCGATTATTGAAGATGAATATGTTGATATGGAATTCGGTACCGGTTGTTTGAAAATCACTCCGGCACACGACGTAAATGACTACGAAATTGGTTTAAGGTTCAATTTGCCAAGCATCGATATTTTCAACGAAGATGGTACATTGAGCGAAAAAGCAGGAATGTTTGTTGGTGAGGATCGTTTTGATGTTCGCGAAAAAATTATGCCTTTGCTCGAAGCAGCAGGAAATGTGGCTAAAGTAGAGGATTATACCAATAAAGTGGGATTCTCGGAGCGTACCCATGTGCCTATCGAACCAAAATTATCGGCTCAATGGTTTTTGGGGATGCAGGAACTGGTGAAACCGGCCATCGAACATGTGATGGACGACACGATTCAGTTTCATCCGCCAAAATTCAAAAATATTTACCGCCACTGGATGGAAAATATCAAGGACTGGTGCATCAGCCGTCAGTTGTGGTGGGGGCATCGTATCCCGGTTTGGTACATTAGCCCCTCCCCAGCCCTCCCCATTGGGGAGGGAACAAACAACTACGGATTTGTCGTCGCCGAAAATGAGGAAAAAGCCCGGGAACTTGCTATTGCAAAACACCCCTCCCTCGGAGGGGATGGGGGAGGCTTCTCTTTACATCAGGACGAAGATGTGCTCGACACCTGGTTCTCCAGCTGGTTGTGGCCAATATCGGTTTTCGATGGAATCAGCAATCCGGATAACGAAGAAATCAATTACTATTACCCAACCAACGATTTGGTGACTGCTCCTGACATTATTTTCTTCTGGGTTGCACGTATGATTATCACAGGATATGAATACCGCGATCAGTTTCCGTTCAAAAATGTATATTTCACCGGGATGGTACGCGACAAACAGCGCCGGAAAATGTCGAAATCGCTCGGTAATTCACCCGATCCGCTTGACCTGATTGCGACTTATGGTGCAGACGGAGTCCGGGTTGGAATGTTGCTTTGCTCGCCGGCCGGTGGCGATTTGCTGTTCGACGAAAGTTTAACCCAGCAGGGTGCCGGTTTTGTAACCAAAATCTGGAATTCTTTCCGTTTGGTGAATGGATGGGAAGTGGATCAAACGATTCCTCAGCCTCAACATTCGAAACTGGCAATAAGTTGGTTCCACGAAAAATTCAGCCAGATTGTGGAGCAGACGGATGATCATTTCGATAAATTCCGGATTTCGGATGCTTTGATGAATGTGTACATCACCGTTCGCGATGAGTTTTCCGGTTGGTTGCTCGAAATGGTGAAACCTGCCTATCAGCAGCCGATTGACGGAAAAACTTATCAGGAATTAATTGATATTTTCGACGAGGTGCTGCGTTTTATGCATCCGTTTATGCCATTCGTGAGCGAAGAAATCTGGCAGTTGCTGACCGAACGTAAATCAGGCGAAAGCATCATGATCAGTTCCTGGCCAAAATCAACCGGTTACGACGAAACTTTAATCGCTCAGTTTGAAGATGTAAAAGAGGCTATTTCAGGAATACGCACCATCCGCACCAAAAATAACATTCCGCAGAAAGACCAGCTCGAACTGGCTGTAATGGCTGGCGACAAAGGTTTTGCTCCTGAATTTAATTCTGTTCTGGTAAAGATGGGAAACCTGTCGGCATTAACTGTGGTGACCGAAGAAGTGAAACTGGCTGCTTCGTTTTTAGTGAAATCGACCACATTCTTCGTGCCACTTGGCGGAACCATTGATGTGGAGGAAGAACTGAAAAAACTGCAAACAGAACTGGATTATACCAAAGGTTTTCTGAATTCGGTACAGAAAAAACTGGGCAACGAACGTTTTGTAAGCAGCGCTCCGGAAGCTGTTGTTGCAGTTGAACGTGCCAAACAAGCCGATGCCGAAGCAAAAATCAAGGTTCTGGAAGAACAGATTGCAAGTTTGAAGTAGCATTGTAGTGAGGGCCTGAATTTAAGTCAGGCCCTCACTATTCAAATTTGGTCAGTTAATCGAAGAATTTATTCTGGAAGAAATTCACGGCAATAAAACCAAATACACCTGTTACAGCAACTACTGAAAGATCGAAGATGTGTTTGTTCAGCGTTGCTTTCCGTTTCATCAGGAAAAAAAGATGAATCCCCACCCAAATCAGATTTACGATTAACCAGATGTATCCCGCAGACCACTCAAAATAAAAATTTGTGAAATTGCTGTTTCTATTACTCATACTTAATTGTGATGGAAAGATAGCAGCCGCGAATTTACCCGTTGCCCCTTCCGAACGTTTCAACCAGCTTTTTTCATAGGTGTTAATTTTCTGATAGTCCAAATAATTTAATACATCTACTTTAATATGGCCCGCAGATTTAACTATCACATTGTAATTAAAAATATCTCCAAAAATCTGCAATTCACAGTTCTCCGGATCGAAACCTTCAACAGGTAATTTTACCAACTTATAAACATCTTGTGTTAGGATGTAAATTTCATTTTTGTCTGAAAAAAGGTAGGCGTAATATTTCTTGTCTTTAAAATCAACACAACTGATAAATTTAAATTTCAGTCCTTCAGGAAGATTAACCTTTACAACGAACGGATTTCCTTCCACCATTTTCATATGAAATAGCTGATCGGATGAATCGACAATCAGATAACCCTCGTCACATGATTTTCGAGTAGTTGGCAATCCTGCAATTCTTTTAGCAGGAAATGCGAATCCTTTTTTAAAAAGTGCGGCTGAGAACAACTGACTTTTATCCTCGTCAATTTTATTGGTATTGGCATTAATAAATTCAATTCGCCAGGTAATCCTGAAGAAATCTTCAGGCATTTCCAGATTGGCACGTCCTGATTCCGATTCAAATAAAGGGAATAACTCAGGCTGCGGACCATTCCTGTATTCAGGTTTAAACCTGAAGGTTGACCTTGCTTTTGAGAGGTCATGCATGTCCATCGCAACTCCTTTAATGGTGTCAGGCATGATTCCTGAAATAAGTAATTGCCGCGTATACATAAGAGGAAGCTTTTGCTCATATTCCTCACGGGTATAATTGTTACCGCGTGTGTCTATTCGTTGTGATACCCCATTTTCAGATTGAAGAATCATGAAATCATCATCAGTACAACTGTACATCACAAAAGGCGTATTGATGGGCTTATCAAAAGCCATCCAGTAAACCTTCGGTATAATAATGGCACAAGTAATCATTGCCACCAAAACTAAAATATATCTGCTAATTCGTTCCATTACATTTCCCCCTTTCTAAACCGGTATGCCGAAAAAATTAAGACAATACTCAAACATGCAGTCAATAAAAACAATATTGGATTGACCGGTCTGTACCCTGCTGTCACAGCTGGTTCTAGATAAATAGTAATAAAGAATGCGCCTGTCAGAAAATAAAATGAGCGATATTTCCAGATGGGTTCAAGAACAACCAACGCGACAATAAAATAAGTTGATAAACCGGCCAGAAACCATGGGAATATGGTGACCAAGGCATTATTAACCATTTCCTTAGCAAAGAAAATTTTGCTAAATCCGAAAAAGAACAGAAATAGTAAGATATAGGCAATTAATAAACTTAATGTTCCAAATGCATGCATCATCATTAACACCTTATTTTCTTTTAACGGAAGATGAAAAGTTAATTTTATCCGTTTGTTTATGGTTTCAGGAAAGTACTGAGCAATACCAAGAGCCAAACCACCCGCCAATGGCAATAATTTTAAGTATTCAAAATACTTGAAATCCTGGAATAGAGTTGCATACCAATAGTTTTTTGCCTGCATAAAAGCAATGTCATGCTGAACTTTCAGGAAGATATACCCCACGCCAATAATTCCCAAAGCAGTAAAGCCAATCAGGAACCAGCGGATTTTTAACCACTCTTTATAAATAATTGATTTCCACATATTGCTAATATTTTCCGGTTAATCCTATAAACGCATCTTCAAGCTCCATTTTTGTTTGTTTGAAATTTTTGATGGCAATGCCCTTATCGTGCAAAAACTTCAATACAAAACTTTCCGATTCGTAGGTATATAACTCCACCTTATTTTTCACTTTCTCTAGGTTCACCACAAATTTTTCTTTTTTCAGGTCAATGGAGTGGTTGTCCAATTCAAAGTTGAACTGTTTGAAGGTGCTCATAAACTCGTTGACCGGACATTGCGCCAACACCCGGTTGTAATCCATAATCAGCACATCGTCAATCAAACGTTCCATATCCTGAATAATGTGTGAAGTGGTGAAAATGGTTTTGTTTTCTGCCTTCGCGTATTCGCGCAGATAGTCGATAAAAAGGCGACGGTAACCCGGATCAAGGCCCATCGAAAAGTCATCGAGGATGAGTAAATCGGGATCTTGTGCCAGAATCAGTCCCAATGCCACTTGCGAACGCTGGCCACACGACATGGTCGATATTTTTTGATTTTTGGTAACTTTCAGTTTTGACATCAGGTCCCAATATGGGGCTGGTTTCCAATTGGGATAAAATCCGGAATAGAATTTCTCGATTTGGTAAATATTCATGAACGAATACTGGATATGCCCTTCGATCAGGAAGCCGGTTCTCGCTTTTGTCGCGGGCGACAGGTGCTGCGAATTTTCACCAAATATCAAACATTCACCACTTCGAGGTTGAAGAAAACCATTCAAAATATTGATGGTTGTTGTTTTGCCTGCACCATTTTTACCCAGCAATCCCAGTATACTTCCTTCTCTGACATGAATGTTCAGGTTTTCATACACCAGTTTTTTGCCGTAATAATGCGTCAGGTTGTTACACTCAATCACATTGCTCATACATTACTTTTTTAAAAGATTATTCCTGTACTGAAATTCAAGCAGGTACGGCTGTGGCCATCGTTGCTCCTAAACCAGTCGAAGTCAGTTTTAATATAGTATTTATTGATTTTTTTAATTGGAATTTCATATGAAACAGATGCTCCGGGAGCGATAAAATCTGCTGTAATGAATTCAAAGTTTGGTTGAAGAATCTTATCTGTGATAAACGAATTTTGCATCAGATTTTCGGTAGCGGAAATATTGGTCTGGTATGCCATTCGTATTTCAGCAGAAACAGAATTTTTGCCCGACAAAAAGGCTTTTAAATAGCTGCCTTCTAACCGGAGATTTTGGTATTTCAGGTTTAAATCAGGCAGGTAGTATTTTTCCAGAAAAGAAGAAGAAATTGCTTTCAGATTTATTAAAGAGTTAATTTGTCCATTTGCTTTCAGATTGATCAAACTATATCCGGCATTCAGGTTGACGCTCTTTGAAAAATACTTTCCTTCAGCACCATAGGTTATCCACTGTTCCAAATCAGTTTCGCCTGTCTTTTCCAGTCGTTGAATATATTCGGTGCCCATTCGGCTGGCCATATCAAATTTCAGGGTAAGTTGATTTATCCTTCCAGATTTTTTTAATGTAGTGATATTTTCGAATTTGTAATCAAATCCCACCAGTTTGGCATCATTTTTTACGGTAGCCCAATTTGCACCGCTGGCTTTACGTCCATCATCCACTCTTTGATCAAGAAAACTTAAACTTCCTATTGAGATATTTTCAATATTTCCTGTTTCGATAGATAATTGGGCGCCACCGCCAAGTTTATTTTGTTTGTAAAGCCTGTAAAATGAACTAGAAACATGGTAATTTGAAGTTCCCAACCCATGCAATTGAAACATTGCATATTCGGTATTCTCCTTTACAACAGAAATGTCAATGTCTTCGTTGTAATAATTATAATTCAGGTTTACACCAAGTTTAATTTTTGTTAGTTTCCAGAGAAGCCCGGGCGAAAGATTAAGTTGAAGCACTTTGTTTTCGGGTCGCGGATCTCGGTTCTGGGCAGCTACACCTACCTTATAATCAAATTTTAATCCCCAGTCGAAATTGTCATTTACAGGTGATGAAATCGCCCCGCTCAGATTAAAGACTTCACGTTCGTAAGTGTCATTTCCGATTGTATCAGCCAACAAGTATGGCTGGTTCATGGCTGGATTATTCAGATTGCTAAAGTCCAGATTACGCTCGTAACTTTTTCGGTATCCAAACTCTCCGAATAAAATCGTTTTATTTATTTTTTGAAAACTTTTCGAATCCAAAAAGTAAGTCTCTTTGTTTTCGCCCTGATAGACCGGTTTGAAATTCCCCTTTTTAAAGTCAACCCCCAGGTCGATTAATACAGGGTACAAATTAGCCATTTGGCTCATTCCTGCAGCATTGTCAGATTTCAGCCAAGTAGATAACAGCTCAATTTGCCTGAATGTATTTGAATTGTATACAACAGTATCTGGCAAAATTTGTGTTAAGCCTATGGTAGGAATAAGCCCTGCAAAAACGAATAGTAAAATTTTATTCCACATAATTTTTAGGCTTAGGGTCAACATCTTTTAAGAAGTCTTCTGTCGCATTATTGGTATCCTGATAGACTGTCCGGCCATCAACAATTTCCTTTATTTTCCGGCGAACACATTTTCCTGATTTTGCACCTGAGGGAACATAAGTGTATCCGGCATCCAAATCAACCGGGAAACGTTTGTAAATAGCATGTGCTTCATCCCAGGTAACTTCCACTGCATCGATTACATAGCTGTTTGCAATTTTAGCATAATAACGGCTACCGGAGCCACCGGCAGTTTCTTTGGTAATCAGCCAGCTATTTATTGATTCCATCCTTTCTTCCTGATTCTTTCCCGGTAGTTTTGCAATTGCAAGGGCACTGCCTCCGCGTGTGTGGAAAACTATATCAGAACCTCTGAATACAAATAAATCTTCCTCCAGATTTGGAACGGTTGGAGAATCAATATCTTGATCGGTTTCCCATAAAACAAAAAATTCAAATTCTGCATTTCCTAAATTAACCGGACTCAGCGGATTTCCGTTTGGGTCACTTTTATGATTAATGCCATCACGGGCTAAAACAATGCTTTGTCCCGGCTGGACGGGTACATCCGTTCCTGAACCTGGTATGGTCCAGATCATTCTTACTACAATGGTATCTTTAATGTATTTCCAGAAATTTTCATCGGTTGCATACGATTCATGTTCCAATACCGAAAGACCATCTGCATATTGAACAATGGAAGAATTGTTGTAAATTTCAATGTATTGATCAGATGAATAGGATTTTCCTGCTGGTGTTACCGAACCGCTGTAATAAATTTCCTTAATCACAAAATCATTGTTTTTACTTCCGTTTACTTCAATTATCTTATTCATCGAATTAAATACTACAAGTGTTTCCAGTCCATTGAAAAAATAAGTGATTCCGTCAACATTCAATGAATGGATAACAGTTACACTGTAAAATCCGGGCTCTACATTGGAAAAAATAACCTTCCCGTTCTCATCGGATAATAATTCAGATGAATAGCTTTTTAACTGATTGAATAAGACAACTTTTGCGCCCGACTTATTGCCATTTGAAATTATATCAGGAAAATCAATTGTAATTTCAAGCTGATAGCTATGATACTCCGGTTCCTTAATACAGGAAAATAAAACCAGTGCCAATAAAATTACACGTGTAATAATTTTCATCGTTTACAATTTTATTTTCAGCTCAGCACCAAAATAGACAGAAGGATTTCTTCTAACAAATGATCCGGATCGGGTATATTCATACATCGGCCGGTAATTGACGAAATTATTGACGTAAAAACTAAGCTTGACAGTATTGCTTATTTCTTTCGACAACCTAAAGTTAGTTAATAGCAATGGTGACATAATTTCTTTCTGATAATACTGGTCAGATTTTTCATTTACAAAACGTATATAATCCGGGTCTTTTCTCATATCTGAAGTGAAAGTCTTTGTAGTACCATCCGGATAAATAAGATAGATTGGAGCTTCATCATATTCAGGATAAAAATATTTGTCGTACCAAATCATTTGAGCGGTTGACGAAAGTATGATTCTAAGTTTAGGTATTTGGGTCACCATTCGCAAACTGGAATTCAGTTGCTCGCCTATTTTACTTTCACCGGCCGGATAAACTCCTACATACAAGTAAGGTGATGAATTAGAACTTGATGGATGATTTTGATAAGGAATTGTGCTGTATATTCTTTTAGTTCGTAACCATGCCCCATCAAGAGTGAATGAAGTATAAAGAGCTCTGATTTTTCCAAAGTCGAAGCTGTATTCAATTCCTTTTTTCTCCGATTCGCTATTGTTTACAGGCATTTGATAACCCGTGACAGCTATCGATGGAACTTTCGGTAAAATATCCAGGTTTGGTTTTTCTCCGGCCGGAATATCTCCGGCTGAATATTTATATGAAGGGATAAACAAATACTCAGGATCAAAATTGAATCCATTGGTTAGGTTTTCTTTAAAAAAGGTTAAGTTTCCAATTACACTTTTAACTTTGAAATCCAATCCCAATTCTAACTTTAGGTTTTCAGAAGGTTTCAGTTCCGGATTTTCTGTCTCATAGATGTGAGTATTGATTACGGCCAAATCCAGGTTCTGATTTCCGGTATAATAATTCAGGACACTCAGGTCGAAGTAGGCTTTATTGGGATACAGATATAAAAGAGAAGGTGATTTGTAAGTTTTTCCTATCCCGAAATGAAAGGCCAGTTTATCGAATAACTTATTGTTTTTTGAGTTGAGAAAATTGTATTGTATGTTGAATCGTGGCTCTGTGAAATATCCCAATTGACTTTTGAATAATCCTTTTGACTGAAAATTATTTAAACGGATACCAGCCTGAATATCCAGATAGGTTTTGCCGATGGTCAAAAACAGTTTGTCTTCCAGATAATAAGATATATTTGTTAACGCGGGTATATCCATGAATTTACGGGGGCGAGATGTGTAGCTTGAAATAAAAGGAGGATTGGTAATATCATAGATTTGCCCTTCTCCGTTATTTCCATTTAACCGGTATTCGAACCCATAAAGTATCTTATTAATACTGCCTTTTTTTAGGTTTATGAATTTATTCCCTGTTAACTGAAAGAATATTGAAACAGGTTTTCCGTCAATTTTGTAAGTTGTAAATTGCTCTGTTGGTAAGAACAATCCGATATTTTCGCCTTCGTAAAGTGAAGTCGAGATCGTTTCAATTCCCTGGCTTGTCCTATATTTTTCCTGATAACTTGTTTGGTGCGTATAATTAACTGAAAACGTATAATCAAGGTTGGTAATCAGTTTTTGTTTGAGCAACCATTTGCCATTTAAATTGAATCGGAATCCCTGGTCATTAGAGAATATTCGTTCTTCAGAAACCAATGCATCCGGGTCTGTTTTTTCTTCATCAAGTGTACTGAAATAAGCAACTTTCGCATTTAAAGTGAGTGGTTTCATTGATTTGTTGATTACGCTTGACAATCCAATTTCCCCTGTAAACCGATCATATCCTTCAAATTTACTCCGTAAATCGGAAAACGACTGCAGGTAATCGAGGTTGAAATTTACCGCTCCTCCAATTTTTTCATATTTATATCCTTTCCCGAGTGTTACCTGTTTGATTTTTGGATCAGTTTTAATTTTAATCGCGTAAGGTGAGTAACCCGCTTTCGTTTTTAAAATCACTGCTCCTGAAGTAAGGTCTCCATAAGCAACCGATGGAATTCCCTTGATCACTTCCACTGATTCGATGTTGTCGGTCGAGATTTGCCTCAAATCGACACCGGCACCTGCAACGCTGCTAAAATTGTTTCCCGATTTCGATGTTGAAAAGGTTTGCAGATTGGCATCGTTCGAAACAGGAGCACCATCAACTAAAATTGCTGTTCCCATGGCACTGTTGGCATCACTGCCAATTTCCCGGATGGATACTTGCTGTGCATTGCTTAAATTTGGATTTGATGTCACCACATTCCCGGGCAATAACTGCATAATATCTGCCAGACTCGTAGGTTGAACATGCTCTATTGCCGCATTTCCAATAGTGGTAGTGGTGGTTATTCCATTCCCCTTTTTTGCCAAAACAGTTACTTCTTCCATGTCAAATGACACCGGCACCATTTCAAATACCAATTCTTTATTTTGGAAGTCTTTCAGTTGCTTGATAATTGTAAAAGGTTCCATTCCGAGACATTGTACTTGTAAGCTAAAAGATTGTAATTGTACATTCCTGAAAGAAAAATTACCATTTTCATCAGTCGCGGTCCATGACTCGGATTCCACAATCTGCACAGCAGCAAAACCAACCGGTTCTCCTGACTTTTTGTTGATTACCTTTCCCTTTATGATTTCGCCGCTTTGGGCATAAGAAATCAATGAATAAAAAAGAATGAGCACAAATGCGAAATATCTTTTTAACATAGATTCGGGAAACAGAAGAAGGAAAGGCCCGGCCACAGATGGACCTAACCTTCTAATATTAGTATTTTCCTATTTAATAACCACTTTTTGTGTAAATCGTTTTCCTTCAGCTTCAGCTGCGAGGATATAGATTCCGGGAGTATATGAGTTGTATGAGAATTTACACTCTTTTGCCCTTGGCTCTGTTATGTTAATCAATTTTCCTTCAATATTATATACAAAACACCTGCTGATCATTTTGTCGGAAGATACCAGTTTCAGTTCTGATACACCGTATAAAACTTTGATTTCATTGGTTTGTGTTAAATTCCTGACTGAAGTTTTTATATCCAGATCGGAAACGGCAATCTTATAGACGCTCGATTTACAAAGGACATACAGTGAATCGTTTAAGATTTCGCCAGCATTCCAAACTGTTGAGCCGGGATAACAATCAGTCCAGGTTTCTCCACCATTGTTTGTAAATTTTGTTTTGGTGCTGCTTCCCAGAGCCATGAATGAATTATGATCCAATAAAGCAAGGTCAGATGCACCATTATTGTTAGCAATTTTCGAAAAAGATTCACCACCATTATTTGTGTAAAATATTCCATCGCTTGAAGTCACCACATAAAGTTCTTTCCCGCTAAGCATTTTTACTTTATAATTGATCAAACTGCCATCTGTACCAACAATTATGATAGGATATAAATCAGTAAAGGTGGCTCCGCCATCAACAGTTTTCATTAGAACTTTATTCCCTGCGATGTAGCCAGTGTCACCTTTAAATGAAATATCAAATATAAAAGTTGAGCCAAAATCAATGGTTACCGGAATCCAGCTTTCACCACCATCTGCGGTTTTAAAGATCCTTGAATGTGATGTAACTTTACCAGCGGTTGTAATTGAATCATTCCAGTCGGCATAGAGATATACTGTTTTTGCATTAACACATTCCAAGGCGTAATTATCCAGACTGTAACATCCTGATGCAAAAGGATTTTTTGAAACATCAGCCGGATCATTGGCTCCAATTTTAGTATTGTCCAGAATATTCCAGGTTTCCCAATTATCAACCGAAGAAACAATTATCCCGCTGATATATAAATCTGAATTGGCTGAACTACTCGGATAATCGATCAATTTCATGCGTCGTGTAGATGCATAGGATGCCCCATCTTCTCCATTACTTAAACTGATGTAATCATAATTAGCACCATAAATCAAATATTCGGGAAGTGTTTTGTCTGTCCAACTCACTCCTTTATCCGAAGTTGTTAGAAATCCATTGGCATAACCTATAATTAATGCTTTGTTCTCATCAAAAACATGCATTTTGTTTAAATTTTCAGTCCCGTGTATAGTCGTTGAAGTCCATTTATAATTACCTGATTGCAGATCGGTAACTGCCATTTTATAAATTATGCCTGCGGCTAACGCGTATATTGAGTCGTTTAAAATGCCTCCAATTTCCCAGCAGGTTTTGCCCGGATAACATGCTGTCCAATGTGCACCTCCGTCAATTGTAGCTTTCGATGCCGAAGATCCCCCAATTTCGATCATCACATTATCGTTCAACTTCAGAAAGTCATTCGCTCCGGAAACTCCGTTGATTTTGCTATAAGTCGCTCCTTTATCATTTGTTGTATAAATTCCGTCAGCTATAGTTATTATACATAACTCGGTGTTGTTGTATATCTCCATATCGCTGATATACATTTTATCATCACTTCCTTCATCCAAAATAGGGTAGAGGTCAATTAATACGTCGTTAGCAACATTTCCTTTATAAAGCAGCTGGTTTCCGCCCATAAAGATGTCATCACCGAAAGTTTTAATTGAAGATATTACCGAACTTGCTAAATCTGATGATATTGCTTTCCAGGTCTTTCCTCCATCAATTGTTTTTAAGATTGCCGAGTGAGTAATTTTTGTTCCGGAACTTAAATCAACCCACCTGGAGTATGTTAGGGCAATAGTATCGTTTACACATTCTACTGCTTGAAAATCGACATCATAACAACCAGGAGCCATAGGATTCAATCCGGTGTCATCGCCCTGCCCATAAGAATCAAGACTAAGAGCATTCCATGTTTCGCCTCCATCAGTTGTTTTAAGAATATTTCCGTAGGCCTTAACATCACTTTCACCTTTGCTGGGATTGTCGATTATTGTTGTTCGTGCAGAAACAATATATCCAATATTCCCTTTAATACTCATATCGATAAAATCGAAATCAGGTGAAAGAATCTCAACATTGTTCCATGTCAAACCCTGATCAAAACTTTTTTTAAAGGTTTGTCCATAGCCGATAAGGTTTGCAGTTCCATCGTTATTCAAAGTCATGCCTTGCAAATTGTTCCCAGGACTAATGACCTGTTCTTGCCATTTAATTACCGGATTCGGTACCTGAGAAAAGGATGAGAGGGACAGTAATGATATGATTACGAGATAGGTAAAAACTTTCATAAACTTAAATTTTAAAGGTTTAACACACAATCTACTTATATTTATAAACTTCAATACATCATCCAATTCGAATTATTATTGGAGTTTCAGACATTTTTATTTTGTTTTAAAATCAAACATATTGGGCACCTTACCTATTTTCCCGGAGCTGTAACTGAATTGCAAGGTGTCACTGTTCAGTTTTTCGATAATAGCATTCACATTGGTCATCGAATCGACATACGAAATAGCCACTGTTTCCTCCAGAGAGTCATTAAGAAAAGTGCGGAATCCGATAATTCCATCGTTGTTGGATAAATGACTAACCAGGTAACTAAATTTATTTCGTAATGACCTGTTTTCCCCAATAGGAAGCTGATAATCATTTATAACAGAAGGATCGTATTGTTCAAAGTTATTAAACTGTGCTTCGTAAGGCTTAAATAGTTTTATAATATAATCCGCTTTGCTAACGGTCCCGATTTCAGGTCCTTTTGCAACTTCATAGCCAAGATCGACCGTAAAATGTTTTTCGTTTGATTGATAAGTCAAGGTCTTCAATTCCAGAATTTCAACCAGCTCCTTTTCATTGATCTCGATATTTCCTGGAAAATAGATTGTAACCAATACGGGGCAATCATATTCAGACGAAACATAAATAGCACCAGTTTTGTCCAGAAGTAAACGGCTTAAGTAATTGAAATCAAACGTATCGAAAAAATTATTTAGCCATACTTTCACTTCAGTTACTTCTCTGACATCTTTTTTCAAACCGCGAAGCAACTGTCCGGAAGGAGTAAATAATGATTCCTGGATTTTTGTTTCATTCAACTTCGAATCATCGTAATAAACTTTAACCCGGTGGTGTTTCACATAAGTGGCTACTCCCAAAACACCGTCAATTTCTTTCATTTTTGTTGCGAAAGCCATTGAACTTCCATAACATTTAATGTTTTTTAATCCCGATTGACTGAATATCTTGGCATTAGCTATGGCATCGGCATCAGCCCATTTTTGGTCAATTGTTGGTACTTCCCATAAACTTCCCAGGAACAAACCGATAATGACCAACGAAATTGTTGCAACAGGAGGCAACCAACGTAAGCTTTTCTTTTTGTTTATTTGGATGGTACCTTTTTCAGGACAGACAGAAACACATTCACTGCAAAGATTACAATCGGCATCGCGAACTACTTTCATGCTTGCAACATCTATTGCCTGCGGACATTTAAGTGAACAAAGCTGACAACTGGTACATGTGTTTTCGTTACGGGTAATTTTTACCAATGGAAATACTTTCCCAAAAAAACCGGTTATTTCAATCACATATCCGCCAATACAAGCTAGTGCCAATGGCCACACATAGCTAATTTTCACTCCGAATTTCAGGAGTAAAAAATAAACCACTAAGATTCCCACAAAGAAGCCTGTAAATTTGAAAATATTGGAAATAGCTCCCAATGGGCAAATATATTTACACCAAAACAAGCGGATAAAAACCGATCCCAAAACAACCAGTAAAATGGCAATCGAAGCATAAAGAACCACCACATCAATACTAAAACCGGTGGCAATTGCATAATAAGGATCGAATTTTTTACAAAATAATTCGTTCGACTGAAGAGTAAAATAGATGGTTATAAAAAGCAGGATGTATTTTATCGAGCGTAAAATTTTATCCAAAATTCCTTTTATGGTAATCCGGATTTTTAATTTGTCGCCCAGTTTGCCAAGCCATTCGCTTAGAGTACCTACCGGACAGATGTATGAGCAAAACAGCTTGCTAAAAACAAATACGGCCAGCATGAGAAGAATACCCATTACTATTTGGGCACTGGTCATGGTGCAAGACAACGCCTGGTTCAGGATATAACTTCCCAATGCCTGAATGCCCCCGAACGGGCAGTAGGCTTCGAAATCGGGTACGAAATTTTCGTTGAATTTGGGGATAAATGCAATTACTATAATTGCGAGAATAACTCCCCATTGCATAACAGGTCTGGGCCAGTTATGGATTTTTGGTTTTTTGCTCATAAAAATTAGGTACAAATTTAACTTTGTTAATCTTTCTTTTTAGTTCAAGCGTTTTATAGTTTGTAAAAAGAATTGCTATCGTATAATAAATGGCTTTCCCGATATTCAATTAATGCCTTTTCTTTCTTATATTTTTTTGAAGCCAGAAAATCTAAATTCGCATTTTTCCCAAGAAAAATCCCAAGAAAAATCCCGATTGCCAATACTGCAGCTATCTGTAAATATTTGGAATAATCGAATCTGGGTTTTTCAGTAAATAATGTGGTGGTTTTCTTTTGAATTGTTTTTTCTGCCAAATCGGCAGGAACCTCAACCTGTTCATCCAGAATAGACATAACAAGGTCTATTTTTTCAAGTTGTTCCGAACAAATTTTGCAATCCTTGAGATGCTCTTCCACATTCGAGAAACTGACTTCTGAAACAATATATGGATAAATATAATTACACTTTATGTTTTTATTTACTTTCATTCGTAGTTCTTTAAATCATTACATATTTCTAAAGACGCATTTGAATCTCAAATCCAGCACAAAAAAAAAATTATTTTTTTTCTTCTAACTGATCTCGACGGGAACAATTAATCTTGTTACAATATTTACATTGTTCTCCGGCATCAAGCATATCTTTTAAAAGCTGGTCGAGTAATATCTTCTGTTCATCGTTACAAATACTCCGGATATTTTTGAAATGCTTAACAGTTTGTCTTTTTATGTTACCATCCATAATTCCAATTCGGGTTGAAAGCGAATTCATAACCGAGTCTGACGGATGTTTGGACGACAATTCTTCAATTAACTTGAAATTCAGTTCACATTTCATATCCAAAAATACCTGGTACGCCCTGAAAACGTTGTTGTTTTGTTCTGAAACAGCACGGTACTGCTCTTCGCTCAATCCTAGTTCAGTTTTCAAGAACTCATCGGAACTGAAACGATCATCGTGTTCCGATTCACCTGCATTGTTCATAAGTAAGAAAGTAACGAATGCGGATATATTAATCACCAGTAGAAAAATATTAAGCCAAATTAGAATACGTTGTTTCTTCGACATATCCCTTTATTTTAAGTGTTTTTAAAGAATGAGTAGAGTGATTTCTTCAGGCTGACTTTTGCTCTGTAAATCAAAGATTCAACAGAAGAAATTGAAAGATTCATTATTTCGCCAATTTCCTTATGCGAATAATTTTCAAATTTATGCATCAGCAATGCTTTCTTTTGCATTTCGGGTAGTTGGTCAATCGCAGCATACAGGATGATTTCGGCTTCCTGTTCCTCGAGTTTTCCAGCAGGGGTCTGAGAATCAGTTAAAAAGTATTTATTCTTTTCTGCTGCAACTTGTAGTTGATCGTCGAAATTGGTATTCGCTCGTGCGGGATTTTTTTTTCGCTGAAAACTGATGGCTTTATTGAATGAAATTTTAAAAAGCCAGCCAGATAAATCATTTTCGTTCCGCAAATAATGAATCGAACGGTAAACTTCAAGAAAAACATCCTGAAAAATATCCTCGGCATCACTGGAATTGCGCACAATTCGGTAAATGGCAGAAAAAACCAACTTCTTGTATTTCTCCACAAGAATCCGGTAGGCTTTCCCATTTTGCTGAAGAATCTGCTCTATCAGATGTTTGTCATTCATTTACTCTTCCCAACTTAATCGATCGTAAATTTTGCCCCGGCTGGTGATCTTCGATGTATTTTAACTGTTTTTCCGAAGGCAATTGCTTCTTCACGGGTTTTGAATAAATCTCCTTCTTCTTCCCACCAGGTTTCTCCTTTTGTAATGCCCATTTTGGTGCATCCTGCTTTTGGTGCCAGACTGGCATCCTCGAGAGCTTTCATTTTTATTTTATCGCTTTGGATGATGAGCACCATCGCTTTTATTTCTTTTAGTGCTTGTAATTGTCCATCTTTATCAGTCATTATAATCAGACCATAACATTCCATACCCTCCTGAATCCAGGATCCAACCTTCTTTTTTAATAAATCATTCAGTTTATTTGCCGATTCGTCGTATTTGTATTTTTCGATCTGTTTTGATTTGTCGTTTGATCCGCAACCTGCTATACCCCAGATGAAAATAAGACTCAGAAAAAATGCTGTAATTTGTTTCATGCTAACTTTTTAAAATGGATTTCTTTATTCTTTTTTCAAAATACGATTCAATTTCAACGATTCATTTGCAACATCAAATCTTCATTACAAATTATAAGACGGTTTTGATTGTCTAATCCAGCGGTGACTACAAAACTTTTTTTTGCATACTTCAACAAACTTAAAGCTTAATGTTAGAATATTAAAATTGTTTGGATTTAATAATCGGCTAAAACACAACTTTGAACGACAAAATTGCAATTCAGGAAAAATAATTTTCTGGATTAAAGTACCGTTAAAATCCGGAATACCCGAATGCTTTCTTTTAATGGATTGCCTTTCGGAGCATCACTTTTGTTAAAATATGTTAAAAGAATGCATTTCGAATTAAAACATAGAAACAGCCTTAGGGGTGTTTCTGCCTTGAGCTGTTATGTAAACGTATTGCGGAATTTTTTTTCATAAGTTTGTTTTGGTTTTTGACTTAGACTTAGGTCTGATTTAAAAAACTTCAAAGGGCGTGGGGTGAGATCCGATGCCCTTTTTGATTGAACCGGATTGGGACTAAATTCATTTGATCACCTTTTCTTTCATATTCCCTGCAAATTTTCGGTACTGTTCTTCTTATATTTGTCAGAATTTTTATTCGCTAACTTAATTCAGAAATAGGAATATGACTTTAATTAAATCAATTTCAGGTATTCGCGGTACGATCGGCGGAAAACCCGGCGAAGGTTTAAGTCCGCTTGATGTTGTAAAATATACAGCAGCCTATGCCCAGTGGGCGAAACAACAACACCCGGGGCAGGTTACCACGATTGTGGTAGGCCGCGATGCCCGTATTTCAGGGCCGATGGTTCAGTCACTGGTTGTTGCAACACTTTCAGGGATGGGTTGCATGGTCGTCGATTTGGGAATGGCCACAACACCAACCACCGAAATTGCGGTTAAGGAGGAACAGGCACAAGGTGGAATTATCCTGACGGCCAGCCACAATCCCAAACAATGGAACGCGCTGAAATTACTGAATCAGGATGGTGAATTTCTAAATGCTGCCGAAGGTGCTTTGGTTCTGGAAATCGCCGAAAGCGAATCTTATTTTTTTGCTGATGTGGATGATTTAGGTGAGGTTTTTAAAAAAGAGTATACTGATATTCATATTCAGCAGGTGCTCGATTTGGCCCTGGTTGATGTGGATGCGATCCGCAATGCTAATTTTAAAGTAGCCATCGATGCTGTGAATTCAGTTGGTGGAGTAGTCATTCCAAGATTGCTGAATGCCCTGGGAGTTAAGGAAGTGGTTGAAATTAACTGCGAAGCTACCGGTCATTTTGCACACACTCCGGAACCACTTCCTGAAAATCTGGTTGAAACAGCTGAAATCATTCGTGAAAATTCGGTGCATGTTGGTTTTGTTGTCGATCCTGATGTCGACCGGCTGGCGATTATCAGTGAAGATGGTTCAATGTTTAACGAAGAATATTCGTTGGTATCGATTGCCGATTATGTACTGGGCCACACTCCCGGAAATACAGTTTCGAACCTGTCGTCATCGCGGGCCTTGCGCGACATCACGGAGAAACACGGCGGAACCTATCAGGCTGCTGCTGTTGGCGAAGTAAATGTGGTAGCCAAAATGAAAGCGACCAATGCGGTTATTGGTGGCGAAGGAAATGGCGGGATTATCTATCCCGATTCGCATTATGGCCGTGATTCACTCGTTGGAATTGCTTTATTTTTAAGTTTGCTGGCCAAATCAGGTTTAAAATGTTCTGAATTGCGACGTACTTATCCGGATTATTTTATCTCAAAAAATAAGATCGAACTGACTCCGGAAATTGATGTGGATGCGGTTTTGATTAAAATGAAAGAAAAATACCAGCATGAGCAGGTAACAGATATCGATGGTGTAAAGATTGATTTTGCCGACCGTTGGGTGCATTTACGTAAATCGAATACCGAACCGATTGTCCGGATTTATGCTGAAGCCCCTTCAATGTTCGAAGCCGACCAGCTGGCTCAAACCATCATTCAGGATATCCGTTTATTGGTTTCCTGACCAACTAAAAGGATCCGGTCTTTTACTGATCGGATCCTTCTGGTTTTTAGTCAATTCGTTCCTTTTTTAGTTCAAGGTCCTGAACGATTTTCTCCCGTTCTTCAATAATTTTTTGTTGAGCCAAAATTTTCACTTCATCCTGAGCAATTTTTGTTTTTGAGGATTTAATATCCATCTCTTTCGATTTGATTTTGCTCCTGATGGATTTTATACTTTTGAAACTTTTCGATTTTGATTTGGCCAGGTCTTTCAGAGCCAGTTTGGTTAAATCATAAGCCGGATCGTCTTTTGGAAGGGTTGAAAATGTCAGTTTTTTTTCTGCAATCAGTTCCTCCATGCGGGCAATATCGTTTTCCACACCTTTAATTTCAGCCTCATATTCCTGAATGTCCACTTCACAGCGGGATATGGCTTTTTCCTCTTTTCTTGTGTTCTTTTCAATTTTCTTAAAAATATCTTCCTGATTGGAAACTTCTTTTTTTGCTTCCTTAATCTGATCATCGACCACCGATTTGTAAGCTTCAACACCAAAGTCGTGAATAAAGGTTTTCATCGATTCAAGACGCTCAGCATCAATATTCGATTCGTTGATAAAGACCGAATCGGTGTATTGAAAAAAAGCATTGAACTGACAGCCTTCAGGCAAATCAGCAGTGCGTGCATACACATCAAGCGAATGATAGGTCAGGCTGGCTTCTTCGATCGATCGGACGTACCATTCGTCTCCTATTTTTTCCACTTTCAGATTATCACGTTTTACCTGATTGTCTCCGGTCCTGAAAATATTGCCAATACCTGTGGCAATGTTTCCCATTCGTTCCCCAAGACTGCGGTTGTTAATATAATTCTTCCAAATGGATTCAATATCCTTTGTTTTAGCTTCAGGAATTAAAACTGTAATGGCCATTTGTTGTCCTTTCGACATGGTTTTATTGTTCACCGAAACTTCAATTTTTTGTTGTGCCTCTGTAATTATCCCGAAAAGAAGGAAGGAGAAAAAAAGTAAAGTCTGTTTCATGAGGAATATTTTTTTGTTAAAAACAGAAAATCGATTGTTAATATTCACTGAAAAGTAGAAATAAATTGGCTAAATAGTTTGTTGTACAGACGATTAGCTTATTCTTTCTTTTTGGTTAGGTTATAGTGTGATGTTTTTCTCTTCAATTCTTTTTGTTCTTCAGTTTGAAACATTACCCCAAGAAATATTTCAAGCGGAACATGGAATGTTGGCCCAAAGAATGGCCGGATAACATTGTCATGAGTTCCATGTTGTTCGATAAAATATTCCTGTTCCGATTTTAAATCAAATCCCGTCAATTTTTCGTTTGGGGCAAGTTGTTTGATTTCGCTGATAGTTTGCTGCAGGTTTTTTCGTTCCTGAACTGCTTTGGCAGTGATGTCGACCTGCATTAATTCCTGAATTTCAGGCTCTAAAAATATTAGTTTCCCATGGTCGTGCAACCTGATGAATTTGTTTTTATAAGCAATGTGATATACGAATAACGAATCATCTTCGGTAATCTCGGTCTGGAAAAATCCGCTGAAATTGGTTCGTATTGTTTTTCCCGTCCGGATATTTATAATTGCCGCTTCGCTGACAGGTACCGTATCCGGATTTACCACAATCCCCGATATCAGGTATTTGCGAAACGGTTGTGAATAAGATTGCGCAACCATCAACATACCAAGAACCAACATTACTGACCGCATATTAAGGATTTTTGGCATTACTAATTTACTCTTTTATTACGTATTTAAATCGAAATGTTTTCCGGATACCTGAATATATACCTCAGAATTTTTCTGTTTAGAAGATATATTAACATATATTAACCTGAAAGAGTGTAATGTAACATGTTGTTTAATTACCTATTTGGCATAAATATTGAAAGTGACTTTCATTCAATTCGGAATTTGACAGAATTAAACGAATTGGATTCTGAAATTACGAAGGAATGTTTTTAACCTTCTGCAATCGAATACCAACTAATAAATTATCCTGAAGCCATGAACAAGAAAAAACTATTTTTCCCGGCACTTATTCTCGTTTTGCTGGTTCTCCTTTTTTTATTTTTTCGAAAGAGTGAAGTTGATCCAAATCAAATTACCTCCCAGGTAAAGAGGGGAACTTTCTCAGCGTTGATCTTTTCTTCCGGACAACTGGAATCTGAAAAGTCTGAGAGCATTGAGATTCCGGAGAAGTTAAAAGACCGGAATCTGCGCATTTGGGAATTGACAATTACCCAAATGTTGGAGGAAGGATCATTGGTTGATTCCGGCGACTTTGTGGCAACCCTTGATCACAAGGCTGTTGAAGAACAGATCAAACTGGCACAGGATGAAATGGATAAAACTCTTTCTGAATTTGAAGACAGCAAAATAGATTCGAACCTCAACCTGAGCAATCAGCGCGATGTCATTGTCAATGCACGTCTCGACCGGGAAGAAAAGAAAATTATCATGGACGAATCGATTTACGAGTCACCCTCGATTCAGAAAAAAGCTGCGATGGATTTCGATAAGGCCAAACGGAAACTGGAACAGGAACAGAAAGCATACGGTTTGAAGAAAAAACAGGAAGAAAATAAAGTTGACCGCAAATACATCAATTACCGTCAGATTTCGGAGCGCCTTGGCGAACTTCAAAAATTATTTACAGCGCTCGAGATTACCGCACCCAAAGCGGGGATACTCACTTATTTCAGAACACCCTGGGGCGAGGTTACCAAAACTGGCACCAAGGTGGGCATGTACAATTCTGTAATAGCCACGATTCCTGAAATGACAAACCTGATTTCGAGAACCTACATCAATGAAATTGATATTTCGAAAGTTAAAATTGGTCAGAATGTGAAAATCGGAATCGACGCTTTTCCTGAAAAACAGTTAACCGGGGAGGTTGTTTCGGTAGCCAATATCGGGCAGGCGATGCCAAACAGCGATGCCAAAGTTTTTGAGGTTAAAATAAAAATCTTCGGAAAAGACAACGAATTAAAACCAGCGATGACCACCAGCAACACCATCGAAACCGGGACCTTTGCCGATACGCTGATGATTGCTACGGATGCGGTTTTTGAGAACGACAGCATGAAATTTGTTTATGTCGGAAAAGATAAACCGGTTAAACAAATTGTTTGGCTGGGCGACGAGAACGAAAATCATGTCCTGATCAAAAAAGGTCTTCAGGAAGGAGATGTAATCTGGCTGACAGAACCGGCCGATGCGGCTGGTTTGAGTTTTGCCGGTTTGGAAATCTATGACGAAATAGTGAGTGAAAGGGAAAAGAAAAAACTGGAATCAGAAAAGGAGCGGGAAGAACTGGAGAATCAAAAAAAAGCACCAATGCCGGGAACTGGTCCAAATCAGGCAATGACCAGAAACATTCAGGTTAAATAATCCAAGCTAAAATTCATCCTATGATTTTTAAAAAATATTTCCACGACATCGTCATTGGTTTCGAAGCGATTATCGACAATAAACTCAAATCCATTCTGACCGCCCTGGGGATCATTTTCGGTGTTGCTGCAGTAATCAGCATGATGGCTATCGGGAATGGCGCCGAACAGGAAATTCTCGAACAGATTAAAATGGTTGGTGTAAATAACATCATCATTACTCCAACTGAAATTACCGGCAACGAAAATTCGTCGACTGGTGACGATGAGAAAATCGGAGCTAAAAAATTCTCAAAAGGACTGACTTTGCTCGATTTGAAGGCCATCGAAGAAGTTCTTCCAACCGTTGAAATGATTAGTCCGGTGGTCTCTTACCACTATTCGGCCATGATCGACGGTAAAAGTAAACCGGTTGTTCTCGAAGGGGTGAATACCAATTATTTCAGCCTGTTCAACATTGGCATGCAAGCCGGCGAGTTTTTTAATAAGCTGCAATCCGATTCTGGATTGCCGGTTTGTGTGATCGGTGCCAACATTCGTTCGGTCTTTTTTAACCAGGACAATCCAATCGGAAAGTCGATTAAAGTCGGACAAATCTGGCTGAAAATTATCGGAGTGGTTGAACGTCGCGATTTTACAGCTTCCGCTTCCGACGAAATGGGAATCAGCAGTTCCGACAATAAAATATTTGTTCCGGTACAAACTGTCCTGATGCGGTTTAAAAACCGGGCGCTGGTTCGTGCCGATGAAGTTGAACTTTCGAATTCGCGCCGCAGAATAGTTGTCACCAACTCTGAAACGCAAACTTCAGCCGATGATAAAAATCCCAATCAACTCGACAAAATCATTCTTCAGGTGAAAGAAACCGAGCAACTAAGCGCCACCGCCAACATTGTGAAACGAATTTTGCTGCGGAGGCACTCCGGGTTATACGATTTTGAAGTTACTATTCCTGAATTATTACTGAAACAGCAGCAACGTACCAAAAAAGTTTTTAACATCGTTTTGGGCGCCATCGCCGGAATTTCACTCATCGTTGGTGGGATTGGGATCATGAACATCATGCTGGCATCGGTGATGGAGCGAATTCGCGAAATCGGTACCCGGCAGGCCATTGGCGCTTCGCGAAAAGATATCGTTGCCCAGTTTCTCGCCGAGTCGACCCTGATCAGTATTTCAGGAGGGATAATTGGTATTGTGCTTGGAGTGGTGCTCTCAAAAATTATCACGGCGGTGTTCGATATCAAAACCATTGTTTCGCTGTTCAGCATCGTTATAGCCTTTGGCGTATCGGCCATGGTTGGAATCATGTTTGGTTATATGCCGGCCAAACGGGCAGCTGATAAAGATCCTGTTGAATCGCTCAGAGCATAATCCGGAGGAAAAATACTTTTCCGGCCTCTGTTTTACTGAAAAAATGAGTTGCAGGTTTTTAGCCTGACTTCGAACGATAAAAAATCATCTGAAAATGAATAAAAAAATGATCATCCTGATCCTGTTGTTTGCCGGACTGTTTCAAACAGCAAAAGCACAAAAGGAAGCCATCAATTTAGGCCTGAACGAAGTGGTCAACATCGCGGCACAAAGTTCGCTGGATGCTTTCAGGTATAAAAATATGTACCTGGCCAGCTACTGGGAGTTCCGTTATTACAAAGCCGATAAATTACCCAGTCTGAATCTGGATGCCACTCCGATGGATTTTAACCATTACCGGAAACGCGAGTATAATTTTCAGACCAATGAAGATCAGTATGTGCTGCGCGACTATTTGAATTCGGATATGGCGCTTCAGATCAATCAGAAAGTCGGGTTTACAGGTGGTAGTTTTTTCCTGAGTTCGGAACTTGGTATGGTGAAAAATCTGGGTGGCGATCAGGTCACCTCGTATCAGGCAACTCCGGTGAGTATCGGATACTCGCAGTCGCTTAACGGATTTAATGCACTCCGTTGGCAATCGAAAATTGAACCGGTGAAATACGAAAAGGCCAGGAAACAGTTCATTCAGTCGCAGGAAAACCTGGCGATGAAAAGTACCTCGATGTTTTTCGATCTGGTTGAAGCACAGATTCAACTGAATATTGCCACAATCAATATGTCAAATGCCGACACACTTTATAAAATCGGGAAAGGCCGTTTTCAGGTTGGAACCGTCACACAGGATGAGCTTTTAAACCTTGAACTGAGCCAGTTGAATTCGCAGCAGGCCTTGAGCAAAGCCAATTTGGAAGTGTTGCGTGCGCAATCGGGGCTAAATTCCTACCTGACTCTCGATAAAGCGACACAGATCAATTGCCAGGTTCCGTCGCAAATTCCTGATCTTCAGATTAAAGCCGACCAGGCACTCGATCTGGCGCTTAAAAATAATCCTGAAATTCTGGATCAGGAACAGCAAACGCTCGAACAAAACAGGGAAGTGGCACGTGCCAAATCGGAGACAGGTTTAAATACCAGCTTATTCGCTGTTTACGGATTAAACCAGTCGTCGGAGAATTTCGACATGGTGTACGATCAGCCCGATCAGAGTCAGCGGATGCGGGTTGGTTTGAGTATTCCGCTGGTTGACTGGGGGCGCCGGAAAGGCCGTTTGATGATGGCCGAATCGAGCCGCGAAGTGGCCAATGCACGAATCCGGCAGGCCCGCATCGACTTCGAACAGAATATTTTTCAGTCGGTGATGGAATTTAACCTTCAGGCCGAACAGGTTAAAAATGCCGCCAAAGCCGACACTGTGGCACAAAAAGGATACGAGGTTACTTTTCAGCGATTTCTGATTGGTAAGGTCGATGTGATCAAACTGAACATTGCACGCAATGATCTGGAGTCGGCCCGAAAAGCCTACATCAATTCGGTAAAAACCTACTGGAATTATTTTTACCGGCTGCGTATGCTTACCCTGTACGATTTTGTGAAAGAAGAAAATCTGACTGCCGAATACGATAAAATTATTCAAAACTAAGCCATGATGTTAAAGAATAAAAAAATCCTGATTCCGCTTGCTGTAATAACTGTAATCGGGCTTGCCGTTTTTATTTCGTTTCAGATTAAGCCTGAAACCGATAAATATCAGGTCATAAAAAAAGGAAATCTTGAAGTACTGGTCAATTGCAATGGAGAAGTTAAGGGTGAAAAATATGTAGAGATCAATATGCCGGATGTGCTATGCAATCAGGAAATGCGCGTTTATCAGTATAAAATTGTGGATTTGGTTCAGGAAGGAAAAGCAGTTAAAAAGGGAGATTATATTGCCAAACTTGATGAAGGTCAGTTGATGAATATGATGCGCGAGCAGATGCAGCAGAAAGAGAAAATGGATGCTGATCTGCGAAATCTGGTTTTGGACAGCACGGTGAATCTGTCGGCAAAGCGCGAAAATATAAACAACGCCAAACTCGACCTGGAATACCTGAAAATTGATCTGGAACAATCGAAATTTGAATCGGAAGCCTATCAGCGCAAAACACGGATGAGTTATCAGAAAGCTGAACTTGGTGTTGATAAAATCAGACGCGATTATTTGCTCGAAAAAAACAGGATGAAAATGCAGGTGAACCGTTTCAAATCGTATGTAGATCAGTCTCAGCGCAGAATAAGTTCATATCAGGAGGCACTTGGGGCAACCCGAATTACTACCCCGGAAGATGGGATTGTGATGTTTGCGAAAGACTGGTCGGGAAAAACGTATGGCAAAGATACGGAGATAAATATCTGGAGGCCGCTTATTGCGACGTTACCCGATATGTCGGTAGCTATTTCCGAAACTTATATTCGCGAAATTGATATCTCCAAGGTATCCGTAGGGGATAGTGTCAGGATTAAAATTGATGCTTTGGCAAACCGTACGTTTAAGGGCGAAGTGATCAAAATTGCGACCATTGGCGAAGATCATAAGGATTTCGATATGAAAGCATTTAAGGTAATCATCCGTTTCGAAAAGTCGGATAAGGAAATGAAACCGGGAATGCGTTCCACCAATGATATCATCATCGATTCTTATCAGGACCGGATTTTAGTGCCGATGAATGCTGTTTTTTCTAAAAATGGCAAACACGTCATTTACCTGAAAAAGGGGAATTCGGCGACTGAGCAGGCCATTGAACTGGTAGCCGATAACGGAACTTTTGGAGTAGTTGAAAATATTGTTCAGGTCGGTGATGTTGTGTTGTTGTATCAGCCTGAAGAGTTTAAAATCAGGCCTGAAGAAGTTGCAAGCAGATAGTGGATGATTAACTTGTTAACAAACGTTTTGAATTTTATAAGTGATCGGCTTAGGGGTTTTTGTACATTTGACAGTCTTAACACACAAAAACCTAATCCAGCACTATGAGATATTTCATTTTGGGCTTATTGTTGCTCATCTCAGTCTTCTCTTTTTCAACTGAAAAAAACATTCCCGGACATAAAAAACTGCACAACGATTCAATCGTACACATCAACAACGAGAATTATGTTCTGCACGTTAAAAAGGCGACTGCACCAATTAAAATCGACGGGCTGATCAGTGAAGCCGATTGGAAGCTGGCTGAAAAGGCCGACAATTTTCGTCTGGTTCTGCCGGTTGATTCGGGTTATGCCAAATCGCCCTCTGAAGTGGTGATGACTTACGACGACAAAGCTTTTTACCTCGGAATTACCTTTTTTGATACCATCCCCGGAAAGCGGATCATGGAATCGTTCCGGCGCGATTTTGTTTTCGGGAACAACGATAACGTACTGGTGTTTTTCGATACTTTTCTGGATCAGACCAATGGTTTTTCGTTTGGGGCTTCGGCTTCAGGAGCAAAATGGGATGGAACCCAATCGAATGGCGCGGCTGTGAACTTAAACTGGGATTGCAAATGGGATTCGAAAACCGTTCAGTATGACGATCGCTGGGTGACCGAAATGCGGATTCCTTTTCGCTCTGTCCGGTTCAAATCGGGAACCGATAAATGGTACGTTAATTTCAGTAGGCTCGATCTGAAAACTAACGAGAAATCGGCCTGGGCGCCTGTTCCGCGGCAGTTTCCTACGGCAAGCCTGGCATACACAGGTGTTTTGCAATGGGACCAGCCGCTTCCAAAATCACCCATGATGTTTTCGGTTATTCCCTATGTTTTTGGGAGTGCTGCCCGGGATTATGAAGCTGGAACAGCTACCAGCTACCGCAAGGATTTTGGTTTTGATGCCAAACTGGGAATTACCACTTCCATGAACCTTGACCTGACTTACAATCCTGATTTTTCGCAGGCCGAAGTCGATCAGCAGGTCACCAACCTCGACCGTTTCGAACTGTTCTTTCCGGAGAAACGACAGTTTTTTCTGGAGAACAGCGATTTGTTTTCGACCTACGGATTCGGTTCGGTTACTCCGTTCTTCTCGCGAAGGATTGGCCTGGATGCCCCGGTTTTGGCTGGTGCCCGGCTGAGCGGAAAACTGGATAACAACTGGCGGCTTGGCTTTATGGACATGCAAACTGAAAAAACAGGAGAACAGTTATCGCGTAACTTTATGGTGGCTTCGCTACAGCGTAAACTTTTTGCCCGATCGGCCATTGGTTTGATCCTGGTAAACAAGGAATACACCAACGAACCGGTATCTCAGAATTTTAACCGGGTTGCCGGGCTCGATTACAACCTGGCCAGCAGCAACAATGCCTGGACCGGAAAATTGTTTTACCACCGTTCCTTCAGTCCCGAAAATCCGGGCCGGCAATTTGCCCAGGGGGCTTCCCTGACCTACAATTCCAGAAGAATTCATGCCGCCCTGGCCGAAGCCAATGTGGGAGAAAACTACAAAGCCGAAGCCGGATATGTACGGCGTACAGGTTATAAATTATTAAATCCTGAATTCAGTTTTCTTTGGATACCGAATAAAAAAGTGGTCAGCCATGGATTTGTGCTTGATGCTGATTATTTTTTCAATACGGCTGATGTACAGGTTGATCATGAATTTACACTTTCGTATAAGTTCGAATTTAGTAACCGGGCCATTCTTAATGGCGGGATCAAAGATTTCTATACTTTGCTTGATAAGGATTTTGATCCGACACACATCAGTTCGAACAGCCTGAAAAAAGGTACCGATTACTCTTACCAGGTTGCCTTTCTCGATTATTTCTCGGATACCCGGTCACTCTTTAATTATTCTGCATCACTGGCTTCCGGAAGTTTTTACAATGGCAACATCCGGGTAGCCGAGGGGCAGATGACTTATCGTTTTCAACCCTATTTGCGCATGTCGCTCAACTTTAATCATACTTCCATCGATCTGCCCAATCCGTTTGAACAGGCGAATTTCTGGCTTCTCGGGCCAAAACTCGATCTGACTTTAAGCGATAAGGTTTTCTTTTCATCCTTTGTTCAGTACAACGAACAGATCGACAACATGAACATCAACCTGCGCTTTCAGTGGCGGTACCAGCCTGTTTCCGATTTGTTTGTGGTGTATACCGACAATTATTTCACTGGCGACTGGGCTTCGCGAAACCGTGCACTGGTTGTAAAATTATCATACTGGTTTAATT
>JBASYJ010000101.1:0-21113 GCA_049277435.1 Prolixibacteraceae bacterium | reverse complement strand
GGACCAAGGCAATCGGAATGAATTTCTCTGGCTTCGTGAATCACGAATTAAAAACACAAAGCCAGAGAAATGTTGCTAACCCCTTAACTTCCGCTATGTTTTATATGAGAAATTAGCCAAACTCAAGGGGGGTGACATGGTGTCACCCCCCTGACTATTTTTTATGAACATGGATTCCATCTTTCTAAAAAGAGATGGATTCCCTTCTTGATGTTGGTGATGTTAAAACAACAGATCCGAAAACTTTAAGTCATCGGATCTGTATAAAAATGGAATATTTTTGAGATTTGGCAGATTTCTGCTACCACTTATATACGATCGAGTTGATGTTCATTCCGGCGCCAACCGAGCATAAAATAATGTAATCGCCGGGATTAATTTCGTGTCCGTTCAATTTGCGTTTTACCACCATGTCGAGCAAAGTCGGCACGGTTGCGGTTGATGAATTGCCCAGTTTTTCGATGGTCATGGGCATAATTCCTTCCGGAATATGTTTCTCGTGGTACAATTTAAACACATTTTTCAGGATGGCTTCATCCATTTTTTCGTTGGCCTGATGGATCAGCACTTTTTTGATGTCGCTAAGGTGTAGTCCGGCTTTATCAAGGCTGTCCTTCACCACTCCCGGTACATTGGTTAGCGCATAAACATAAAGTTTGTGGCCAAACATCTTGATAAACTGGTCGTTTCCTTTAAATTCAGGATTGAATGATTTTCCGTTGGTCAACAGGTTCCAGTAACCGACAGAATCCGAACGGCTTGAATGAGCCAGTATTCCGGTTGGTTCGTCGCTTTCAACTGCTTCAACAAGGGTTGCGCCGGCGCCATCGGCATAAATCATAGTATCGCGGTCGTGCGGATCGGAAATACGTGAAAGCACATCGGAACCAACCACAACACCACGTTTGGCCATCCCACTCCGGATGTAAGCATCGGCGGTAATCATTCCCTGGGTCCAGCCAGGGCATCCCGAAACGATATCGTGACAAAAACAAGCTGGATTTTTAATGCCCAGTTTCGCTTTTACTTTGTTGGCCAGGCTTGGCAGAATATCCACCCGGGTAGAAACCGGATCAACATCGCCGAAATTGTGCCCAATGATGATAAAATCCAATGTTTCCGGATCAATATCCGACGATTCAAATGCATCTTTTATGGCTAAAGCAGCCATATCCGAATTGTTGATTTCGTCGCTGATCCACCTGCGTTCGCTGATGTTGGTTATTTCGTTAAATTTCTGAATGATCTCTTCGTTGCTTTTATCGAATGGCTTTTTTGTTGAGGGATCAAAAAAAGTATAGTCAGTGAAATGTTCATTTCCGATCGTCCGGGTCGGAAGGTAACTTCCGGTCCCAACAATTTTAGTATAAACCTGCTTTGTCATAATGCTGTTTTCAGTGGCCTTTCGGACCTTGGTAATTATATTGTTTCAATTCGAATTCGTTTCCATCGAACACACCGTACGAAAAATGGTTGATCCAGTCGCCCAGGTTGATGTACCGGCTGTTTTCTCCGATTTTTGTATCTAAAAGTACATGCCGGTGCCCAAAAATAAAAAAGTCAATGTTTTCCTTTTGAAGCAACGACTCTGCAAAAATATAAATTCCTTCATTCTCAATTCCCTTAAATCCTTCTCCTGAAATTCCTTTTGAAATGCGCGAATGTTTCGACCAGTTGTACCCAAGCCGAAGTGACAGATTCGGGTGAATCCGGGCAAACATCCATTGCAGAATTTTACTGGTAAACATTTTTTTCAGGAATAAATAACCTTTATCCGATGCATCCAATCCATCGCCGTGTGCCAGAAAGAATTTTTTTCCTGAAAGTTCAATGCGGAATTCGTCGCGATGAAGAATCATTCCCAATTCTTCAGGCAGATAATCGAAAATCCAGACATCGTGGTTTCCGGTAAAAAAGTGCACTTCAACTCCTGAATCGGCAATTTCGGCAATTTTACCCAGCGTACGGGTAAACCCGCGCGGGACAACCGTTCTGTATTCGAACCAGAAGTCGAAAATATCGCCCATCAGGAACAGGTGCGAGGCATCTTCCTTAATGGTATTTAACCAGTCGACAAAAGCCAGTTCCCGCTCTTTGTTGTTCCTCAGAGCCGGAGCCCCCAGGTGAATGTCGGAAATAAAATATACTTTCTTCGTTGAGTTTTTCAAAACATTTTGAAATTGGTTCGAAAATCAGAACACAAATATACCGGTATAATTGAATGTACTGCCAATTTAAACACTGGCAAGCCCTTCAGATTATATTTGTTTAATACTGGCATTATTTTAACAGGTTGCCGATGGCCTGATCGAGGCCCGGACCGAAAACATCTTTGTAAACAATGCGTTTTTCGCGATCGAGGATATAGTTGGAAGGAATTTTTTGAATGTTGTAATTGTTTAAGGCCGAAATACTGCCCTTCATGTCGCCCACATTGATCCAGTTCAGTTTATCCTGTTCGATGGCGGTTAACCAGGCCTCTTTTTCGGTATCCACACTAACCTGGTAAATTTCAAGACCTTTCGATTTGTATTTGCTGTATAATTCAACCAGGGCTTCATTCTGAATGCGCGAATCGCGGTTAAGTGCCGACCAGAATTGAATCAGTACAACTTTTGATGTCAGTCCCGAAAGGGCAATGTCCCTTCCGTTTATGTTTGGAAGCACGATGTCGGGTGAATTCTGACCATTCTTGTCAATGAAATCCTTCAGTTTGTTGTTTTTTTGATCAGTAATTAATCGCATAGTGTTGGCATACAGTGCTTTTACGTGTTCCGAATGTGGAAAAATAGAGTTTAAGGCCGAAGCGGCAACTTTCAACGACTGTAAATCCTGAACGACGTAATTGGCATCATCAAATTTCTGGTACAGGGCAAGAACCGAAGCCATCGAAAATGGGTGTTTCTGAACGAAATCAGTCGAATACCTGATCTGAATTTGTTTGATGTCGATTAATTGCTGGTCCCATTTTGCCTGTTGAATGACGTAATCTTCGCGGTTGCGGAAAGCTTTTATCCGGGTACGGATCGAATCCAGCTGATGTTTGGTTCGGGCTAATTTGTTGTTTAATTCCTGAACCAGGAGCGATCCCTGTGAACCGTCTACCACATAATCGTGCGAGAAATTGGCGGCATCGCCGTAAACCGAGATCTTTTCGGTGGTGTCAACCAAAAGGGTTACAAAATTATTTTCGTGAAGCCGCAGCAAATAAAAATTGGGATATTTAATGTGTCCTTTAAATTTGAAGGTACCGTCTTTTTCCAGTTTCACCGAATCAACCGGAATGCTCGACGAAACTTTCAGTTCGTCCAGATACAGGTACTGATCTTCAGCATTGGTTATTTTTCCGCTGATAACGAATTCGTTAGATTTTTTACAGGCAAAGGTTAAGGCAATAAATGCGATTAAAACCAGAATTCTATTTTTCACAATGTCTATTATTAAATTCAAATAAAGGGCATAAAAATAATAATTTCGCTTTCATAAAGTGCCCGGATTGGTAAGTTTTGAAACATTAGCAGGTTTCAGGATAAATATTTTAAAACCTGACATAAAAGAATTAGTTAAATTTGAACCCGAATACTAAAGTTGATATTGTGAAGATACACAGAGATCTGAATAATTTCCGCGCGGTGAATGCGGTTTTAACCATCGGAACATTCGATGGCGTGCATTTGGGACACCGGAAAATTATTGAACGCCTAAAGAAAATATCCGACAAAATTGGAGGCGAATCGGTCATTTTTACCTTTGATCCGCATCCCCGGAAAGTGGTTGCCCCCAATGAAACCAACCTGCGGATACTGACCACGTTGGACGAAAAAATCGAATTGTTTGAGAAATCGGGTATCGATCACCTGATCATTTTTCCGTTTACTCCTGAATTTTCGCAACTCAGTTACGAACAGTTTGTCGAACAGGTTCTTGTGGGACAAATCCAAACCAAATACCTGGTGGTGGGATACGATCATAAATTTGGGAAAAACCGGCAGGGAGGTTTTGAATTTCTGCGTAAATGTGCCGACCGGCTTGGTTTTCAGATCGAAAAGCTGGATGTTTTGTTGATGAACGAATCCAATATCAGTTCAACAAAAATCAGGGAAGCAATTCAGAAAGGTGATTTTGAAACAGCCAACGCATTTTTAGGTTATACTTTCGCCTTGCACGGAACGGTGGTTGAAGGACAGAAGCTTGGGCGGAAAATCCAGTTCCCGACAGCCAATGTGGCTGCCTCCGATCCCGATAAAATCATTCCCGGATATGGTGTTTATGCTGTTGAAATAAAGGTTCAGGGGCAAACTTACCGCGGAATGCTCAACATCGGAAGCCGGCCGACGGTGAATAACAATGCCGATCACCGAAGTATCGAAGTTCATCTGTTTGATTTCGAATCGGATATTTATGGTGAGAAAATAGAATTGCTTTTTTATGCTAAACTTCGTGAAGAACAGAAATTTAGTTCGATTGATGTTTTGAAGGAACAATTGGCAAGAGATAAAGAAAATACTTTAAATTGGTTTAGGATGAACGTTAAATAGTTGTGTGCTATTTTAGGAGAGAAACTTGCGTCCATTTGACAAATTTGCCGTCACTCATAAAAAATGACAGATAGAGATATTGAATTATGCAAAACAGACTTGAGCTTATTTGGAAGGAATTTCATCAAGAATTAGACGGATTTATATACAGTCATATTAAGGAGCGGGAAATAACTAATGACATTCTACAGGATATTTTTGTTAAAATTCAAAGCAATATCGATACACTTAAAGACGAATCCAAATTAAGCTCGTGGATTTACCAAATAGCACGAAATGCTATAAATGACCATTTTAGAAAAAAAATAAAACTTCAATTTGAACTTAATGATTATGATTCTATTGAGGAAGAACATCCCTTTAATCGTGAACTTGAAAACTGTTTAAAACCATTTATTAATCAGATGGACGACAAATATAAAGAAGCCATCATACTCACAGAATTCAATGGATTAACGCAAATGCAATTAGCTCAAAAATTGAACATCTCCTATTCAGGAGCAAAATCAAGGGTACAACGAGCAAAAGTGCATCTGAAAAATCTGTTTACAGACTGTTGTAACATACAATCTGACAAATACGGAAATGTAGTGGATTATAAACAAAAAGGAAATTGCAATAAATGTTGTGATTAATTTTGCGTCCTTTTTTTAGTTCTGCGTCTATTGTATGTAACTTAAAAAATAAATACAATGACAAAAAGTATTAAAGAGGCGGTGAAACTAACTTACACGGCAGCGGTAAAAAATGGTATCGGTTGTGGTTGTGGACCATCTTGCTGTGGTCCGGAACAGTCAGCATCATTTTTAGATAAAAATTACAAAAATGTAGAAGGTTATCAGGAGATAGCTGACTATGGTTTAGGGTGTGGTTTACCTACCGAAATAGCAGACATCAAAAAAGGAAACACAGTTTTAGACCTTGGTTCGGGTGCAGGCAATGATGTCTTTATCGCAAGAAATCAAGTTGGAGAATCAGGAAAAGTAATTGGTGTAGATTTTACCGAAGCAATGGTAGAAAAGGCAAATGATAACAAGAATAAATTAGGTTTTCATAATGTGGAATTCTTTTTGGGTGACGTTGAAGAATTGCCTGTTGCGTCAAAATCTGTTGATGTTGTAATTAGCAACTGTGTAATGAATTTAGTTCCCGATAAAAACAAAGCTTATCAAGAAGTTTTTCGTGTTTTAAAATCGGGAGGGCATTTTAGTATTTCGGATGTGGTACTGAACTCAGATTTACCAAAAGGAATTTTAGATGCTGCCGAAATGTATGCGGGATGCGTATCAGGAGCATTAGAGAAAAATGAATATTTAACTGTAATTGAAAATGCAGGGTTTGAGAGTTTGGAGGTTCACAAAGAACACGAAATTAATTTACCCGACAGTTTGCTCTTGAAATTTATAAGCGATAAGGAACTGGAAGAGTTCAGAAAGAAAAAAAGTGCAATAATTAGTATCACTATTAACGCTAAAAAACCTTAAGTAACGTAGCCTGATAAATGACGAAATGAGAGTGTAACAAAAAACAACACACAATAATATAGGTCATTGGGCGAATAGTGCTAAATTTTAACATGGGTACATTGATTAAAACATATAGCGGTTTGATAAGATTGAGCGTTGAAATGGCCAACGCCCCATATTCGAACCGCTATGCACAAGGTAAAAAGATGACCCAAGAATGATTGAATAACAATGATACATAAATTTAAAGCCTCAATAGATATAATAGGAATAAACCCTTTCGTTTATGTGCCTGAACAAATTTTGGAAGAAATATTCACTCAGGCGGGAAAAAACAAAGAATATATTCCCGTTTGTGTAATAATAAACAATATAGGACATAAGCAGACATTGATGAAATTCAGTGGTGATTGGAGATTGTATATTAATACTACGATGCTTAAAAATTCGCCCAAACGAGTGGGCGAAATGATTGATACCGCTAAAAATTTAATATCACCTTCTTAAATCAAAATTTTACAACCAGGTTACCTTGCTTTTGAAGCAGGGTAATTCTACTTTTCGAGAAATGCAAAAAGACATTCCTTCGAATTCAGGATTATAAATTAGCTGACATTTTTCTTCCAGAAATAAATCTTTATCCGAACCTTTGTAGGCATTAACATTTTTAAATGTATTGATTTGATTATCTTTGTGCTCAAATAAAAATATTCAGGAATGACGACAAAAACTTTGGAACAATTGGTATATAAAGTGGCTGACATTACCTTAGCCGATTTTGGCCGAAAGGAAATTGAGATAGCAGAAAAAGAAATGCCCGGATTGATGGCTGTCCGCAAAAAATATGGTGCATCGAAACCATTAAGCGGAGCACGGATCATGGGATCACTGCATATGACCATTCAAACTGCCGTATTAATTGAAACTCTGGTTGAACTTGGAGCCGATGTTCGTTGGGCAAGTTGCAATATCTTCAGTACACAGGACCACGCAGCTGCTGCCATTGCCGCAGCCGGAATTCCGGTTTTTGCCTGGAAAGGCGAAACTCTGGCCGAATACTGGTGGTGTACCGAACGGGCTCTGGATTTTGGAAACGGACTGGGCCCAAACCTGATTGTTGACGATGGCGGCGATGCCACCATGATGATCCATTTGGGTTTCGAGGCGGAAAAAAATCCTTCGATCCTGGATAAGGTTGTTGAAGCAGAAGACGAAAGGGAATTGAACAATGCACTGAAAGAAGTGCTTGCTTTCGATCCGCAGCGCTGGACACGTCAGGTGCCGTTCATTAAAGGAGTTTCAGAAGAAACAACTACCGGAGTCCATCGTTTGTATCAGATGATGAGCGAAGGAAAACTGCTTTTCCCGGCCTTCAATGTAAACGATTCGGTAACCAAATCGAAGTTCGATAATTTATATGGATGCCGCGAATCACTGGCCGACGGAATCAAACGTGCCACCGATGTGATGATTGCCGGTAAAGTTGTGGTTGTAGCTGGTTACGGCGATGTTGGTAAAGGTTGTTCGCATTCGATGCGCAGCTACGGCGCCCGCGTGATTGTGACCGAAATCGATCCGATCTGTGCACTTCAGGCTGCCATGGAAGGTTTCGAAGTAAAAACCATGGAAGATGCTGTGACTGAAGGAAATATTTTTGTGACCACCACCGGAAATAAAGATATCATTACTGCCGAACACATGGCTGTGATGAAAGATCAGGCCATCGTTTGCAACATTGGTCATTTCGACAATGAAATTCAGGTTAGCCGTCTGGAATCATGGAAAGGAATTCAGAAAATCAACATCAAACCTCAGGTTGATAAGTACACATACGCGGATGGACATTCCATTTTCCTTCTGGCTGAAGGCCGTTTGGTAAACCTGGGTTGTGCAACCGGTCATCCATCGTTTGTCATGTCGAATTCGTTCACGAACCAGACCCTTGCCCAGCTCGAGTTGTGGACCAATGCTTATCCAATCGAGGTGTATCGTTTGCCAAAAGCGCTCGACGAAGAAGTAGCCCGTCTGCACCTGGAACAAATCGGAGTAAAACTAACGGTTTTATCGAAGGATCAGGCTGATTATATTGGCGTTAATGTGAATGGTCCATACAAACCAGAGCATTACCGGTATTAAGATTTTCCCGAACCGGATTTTCAGGATTGAGATTCCGGACTGAAATAAAGAAATTAAAGGAGCTGAAATATGCTCCTTTTTTATTTTATATCTTTGGTAAGTTCCGAATTTGAAAACTGCCTGGCATGAGTTTGAATCAAATATCCCAAATCATAGAAGAAGAGTATATTATTGAGCTTTTCCGGATTGAATACCCTGATTTTCCGAAGGGGAAATTGTTGAAAACGGAATCGCCTGATTTTATCCTGAAAGAAAATCCCAGGAATGCAATAGGAATTGAACTGACGAAACTGCACGGGCCAGGCATTAAAAAAGAAAATACTCATTTTGCCAGCAAGGTTCATGGATATCAGCCACCGGAATTCAGCAAGGAAAACATCGAATTCACGATCAGTGCCAAAGACGAAAAACTGCATTTGTATCAGCAGAAAAGGCTCAATCAGATCTGGCTCCTGATTACGGCCGATTTAAACGAAAGTCCGGTTTCATTTAACCTGAACAACAAACTTGAAAACTGGAATTTTCTTTCCGGCTTTCATAAAATATTTCTGTTTGAGCTGAAAACGCGGAATGTTTTTGAGTTGAACCTCTCAGCCTAGTTTCTCACGTTGATCCGGCCGGCCACAAAAGAGGTCCGGTATTGTTTCAGGGGTTCTGCTGCGGGGCCTTTTATCGGCGCACCGTTTCCCCCAAACAGAATGAACTGGGATTTACATTCCGGACAGGTTGCAATCCCGCTTTCATGAGCCACCACACGAACCAGCGAAGAAACTTCGTAGGTGCATGCCGCATCAAAAGCCAGATATGGATTCGAACTATCCACCAAATCCCGGAAAATGATAATGCCGCCAAACCCGGCACTGGGAAAATAATAAGATCCACCGGGGATATTGAATTCAATGAAGTTGGTCGGATTAATATCCATGTTCACATATACCGCCGGAATAACAGAAGTGTAATCGTCTTTGCAGCCGTTAAAACCAAGTATCAGAACGGTGAGGATTAAAACTGTTTTTATTACTTTTCCTGAAAAATGATTCATTTTTTGTATCTTTAATCCTTTATAAAACAAAGAAAAGAACAAAATATTTTATTCTGAATATAAAATCCGGTTAATTATGGACGATTATATTTTTCTGATCATTGCAGTTATTATTTCGATTTTTGCTGCGATAAAAAAGAATAAGAAAAAAGACGAAGTGATTTTGTCCGATGGAGTCAGGGAACCCCGTAATTTTCTGATGGATCAGTTGCTCGGTGAAGATTTTCTGGCCGATTCCGACGATGAGTTTGAGGAGCCTGTCCGGATACAACCACCTGTGCAAAAGGAAGCAAAGGTTTTTGTTCCTGAAATCAAAACATCAGGACTAACACGGAAAGGATTTTCGAGTGGCCTGCCTGCCAGTAGTTCAAGTCGACTTCAATTATCGGTTAAGCCTTCAATAGCAACAGAGCCAGAAGAGGATTCGGAAGAAATTGAACCGGAAGGATATCTTGAAGGTTTTTCACTTCGGAAAGCAGTTATCTATTCTGAGATTTTAAATCCAAAATACTGACATTTTTCGTAAAACAAGTATTCGTTTTAAGATGTTTCGACTCTTTTAAGATCATCCGGAAAAATTAAAAGAAGCCGAAACTTTTTAGAATACAGTTCTTTAATTGTTTTATATAACATGCCCATTCGTATAGATTAAAAATTTTGTATAAGTTTGTAATACAAAAGAGTTCCGCAATGGCCGGAATTCTTTTTTGTTTTAATATAGTTTAAATAAAAAAGTATAAACCATGAGTAAGGTTACATATATTACAGAAGAAGGTCTCCGTAAGATGAAAGAGGAACTCGATCGTTTAACCAGGATTGAACGTCCGGCTATTTCGAAGGCTATTGGTGAAGCCATCGAGAAAGGTGACATTTCGGAGAACGCCGAGTATGATGCAGCCAAAGATGCACAGGGTATGCTTGAAGCTAAAATTGCTTTGTTGAGCGGTAAAATTGCCACTGCCCGGATTATTGACGAATCCAAAATTGATACTTCCTGCGTTCAAATCCTGAATAAGGTGACGATTCGCAATAAAAATAACAATGCCACCATGCAATATACCATTGTGTCGGAGCATGAAGCGGATCTTAAATCGGGTAAAATCTCGATTCAGACACCCATTGCCAAAGGATTGATGGGAAAGAAACTGGGCGATGTGGTCGAAATTCAGGTACCTTCCGGAAAAGTAGAATTCGAAATTATCGATATCGCACTTTAAAAATCATCCCCAATGGCCAGCATCTTTACCAAAATTGTAAACGGAGAAATACCTGCCTGGAAAGTTGCCGAAGACGAAAACTACTTCGCTTTTCTGGATATTTTTCCGGTAGCCAAAGGTCATACCCTGGTTATTCCCAAAAAGGAAATCGATTATTTGTTCGATCTCGACGACGAGACTTATGTGGGTTTGCAACTGTTCGCGAAGAAAGTTGCACTTGGAATTCAACGGGCAATTCCATGTCAAAAGGTTGGAGTTATGGTTTTGGGATTGGAAGTTCCGCATGCCCACATTCATTTGGTACCCATGCAATCAGAGGCCGATCTGCTCAATTTTTCGAAGAAACTGAGTTTTACCAAAGAGGAAATGGCTGAAATTACTGCTGCTATTGCAAAGGAAATGGCTTAGATAAAAAGCGTTCAAAAAATATAGAATCCCGGTTTTGCCGGGATTTTTTTGTTTAAGGGGTTCGGAAAATGGTTATTTTATTCGGACTTTATGCTTTAATTTCCATTTTACTTTTTCACCCGGTCGGGGTTCTTTTTAATAAAATCGCCCCAGTTTTTTATTCCTGATTTTCCAACCGGATTTTTCATCTGGAGGTAATGGCACACTGCCACCGCTACGGCATCAGTTGCATCCAGTTCTTTCGGAAGTTCATTCAGTGCAAACATGTTTTTCAGGAAAAAGGCAACCTGTTCCTTGGCAGCCCGGCCCATTCCGGTAATCGACTGTTTTACCTTTAACGGAGCATATTCGGTAACCGGAATATCTTTACTCAAAGCTAAACCCATCACAACTCCCTGAGCCCGGCCCAATTTCAGCATCGCCTGAATGTCTTTCCCGTAAAACGGTGATTCGATGGCCATTTCGTCGGGCTTTAATTCGTTCAGAAGCGAGTTGGTGCGCTCAAAAATATGTTTCAGTTTTTGGTAATGGTCGGCAAACCCGGTTGTTTTAATGACTCCAACCTGTAAAATGCGGGGTTTATTTTCAACCACCTCGATCAATCCATATCCCATAATGTTGGTTCCGGGATCGATGCCAAGTATTGTTACTGGTTTTTTCTGCATCAGTAATTTTGTAAAAATTCAAAGGTAGCAGTTTTTATGTGCTTGAGAGTGACAAACTATATATGGTGCAAATTATCAAAACGCAGAGATTTTTATTAGCTGCCTGAATTAATTCAATCATTTCGGAACTCAGGTACTTTGTTTCTCAGGTACTCTTTTTTGCTGATACCAGATTCCGGAGATAATAAAAGCCAGTCCGATAAAAGTGGTGTAAAAGATCGTTTCACCCAAAATAAAATGAATAAAAACCAGCGATAAAAAGGGCGAAAGAAAGATTAGATTGCCGGTTTTGGCATTGTTCTCACTCAGTTGCATGGCTTTCATCCATAAAATATAGGTAATTCCAAGTTCGAAAAGTCCGATGTAAACAGCTGACGGAATTCCCTTCAGGTTTGGCATACTGAAATTGGTGAACAGCCCGGCTGCGATCAGCAGATAGATCAACCCGAATGCAAAATTCCAGAATAACTTGACGATTTCATCCCGTTTGTCCAGTACGCTCAAAATCCAGAAAAGCGCCCAGATGACACTGCTTCCAACAGCAAGTAGGGCGCCGGTTGGATTCGTGTTGGCCATTCCGGAGAAACTGCCCTGTGACGAAATAAAGACCACTCCGATAAAACTGATGAAAATAGCCACGATGTTCCGGAAGGTAATTTTCTGCTTCAGCAAAGGCGCCGAAAGCAGTGCCAGCGTAATTGGCCAGATCATGTTGAGCGGCTGTGCCACCTGTGCCGGCAGTAAACTGTATGCCTGAAAGAGTATGAGGTAATAACCAAACGGATTCAACGCTCCAAGCAGCGCCGATTTCCCCAAATCCAGCGGACTGACCTGAAACAAAAGCTTCAGTTTTCCCTGAATCAGAATGACTGCAAAAAAGGTCATGAGTGAAACTGCGGATGCGGTTAAAATCAGGTATAGCGGCGAAAGCTCCTTTAATCCAAGTTTAAAGGCTGTTGCAACAGTCGACCAGAGCAGAACCGACAACAGAGCGTAAATGTATGCTTTCGAAATTCGTTTCATGAAATCGGTTATTTACCTTCGAAAAAGAGTTGCTCTTTTGTTTTTGCCGAATCTTTTAATTTCGTCTTTTCATCAGGAATTGCTTGCTCCGGATTATTTTCTGCTCCCTGTAATTTTCGGTATTCCGTTCTCGAATCAACCACATAAACGCTTCCGGGGTAATCGGTCAGCATTTTTTTGTACAGAGCCATCGCTTCCTCTTTACGGTTCAGTTTGTTTTGGTACAGGGCTGCCAACTGAAACAACGCATCGTCGGCCAGCATTTCCCAGCTGTGGTCTTTCACAATTGCTTCGAGCAGAACCGCGGCATCCTCGTATTTTTCCTGTTTCCTGAAAATGGCGGCTTTTCTGAAATCAACATCATCGGAGAGCGAATTAAATGCATACAGACTTGAAATTGAGTCTAATTCAGCAAGCGCTCCCGGATAATCATTCCGGAACAGTTGAAGATCGGCGCGGGCAAACATCTGAAGTGGAATGGTGGTGCTGTCGGTTTCCAGGTTGTCGTTGATAAACAAGGACAGTTCCATGGCATCGTTGGCAATCAGTTTCGAGGTACTGGCCCGGAGTGCATCAAGCTGTGCTTTTGCCCACTGAAAGTTCCCCATGTAATAACCCAGTTTGGCTTTTTTGAATTTTACATCATCGCCGATGACGTTGGTCCGGTTGCCTTCAATAACCTGTGAATACGTAATTACCGCTTCCCATAAATCTCCGGAATAGACATAAACATCAGCCAGCTCGGCCTTTAGAAATGATAATTGCTGAACATTAATTCCAGGCATACTTGTTCCGTCGGTTAAAATTTTAATCGCGTATTCAGCTTGCCTGAGATAGAAGGCAAGCAAATGTGCATATTCAACCAACAGGGCTACAGTCTCCGGAGATTTGCCCAGAACTTCAAAGGTTTTTGAGAATTCGGCTTTTAATTCGTTCGCCTGAGTCTCAGTCTGGTTATCCTGATCGATGAAACGATCGTAATACATTTGCATGCGTTGCTGGTAAACCAGACCGTAATATTCCGATTTCTTGCCTTTGGCAATCAGGTAATCGTAGGCTTTGCCTGCTTCACCGAAGTTCTTGTTCGAAGCCGCCACGTTGGCCAGCAGGTAAATATTGCCATCTTCAGTTCCACTTCGTTTATCGAGCGCGATGGATTGCCGGATGGCTGCCGTGAAATTTTTATCCTGAATAAATAACCAGATCAGTAAACGGTTGTAAACGATTTGTCCCGGATCTTTCTGAATCTCCTTCAGGATATAGTTTTTTAACTGGGTGCTGATTTCCTGATCGTTGTCCATCGCCAGAACCGACTGAAGGTTGCTCTTCACAATTTCGAGGTTGCTCTCTTTCTGAACCGACCAATCGAGGTATTCTTTCAACATCTTGTCGTAATTGCGCATGTAGTAATAAATGCGCGCGAGCTCGTAATTGTAGGCCGGCTGGTTCTGCGTGGCCCGTCCTTTCAGGTAAACCTTTTCGGTATATTCAAATTCCCTGCGGTTGATGAACTGATTGGCCAGACCGGGATATTCTGCCGGATTGTTGGAGAGCGAAGCAATCGCTTTCAGGTACATTTTATTGGATTCTTCAACTTGTCCCTGTGCTTTTCTCAGGAAGCCATACTGAACGTACCAATAGGCATCCGATGAACTTCCGCGCAATCCTTTTTTTATTTCCTTTTCGGCTTTATCGAAATCCGGAATGCCAAATAAACAATCGAGGTAAATATTTAAATATCCTTCCGCCTTAGTTGCCGAATACAATTGTTCGTATAATTCGGCCGCTTTCCCGAATTCTTTATCCTGGTAATATTTGCTGGCCAGCATCGCCATATTCTGCAGGTCCGGAGTTTGCCCGAAAACCAGAAAGGGCGCCAGTAAAAATATGATCCGGAGTAAAATCTTCATGCACCGTTTTTTTTATGAAGTACAAAAATAACAAACCAAAGCGTTTCAGGTTGGATAAACCCGGAATAGTGCAGCAATTTACTGAGCTTAATCCTGAATTCTCAGATTATAAAACTTAATTTTGCAGAAATTTTGAACTGATGACTGCAGAAATGAACGGAAGAGAAAGACTTCCGAGCTGGATGAAAATGCAATTGCCCAAAGGCGAAGCATATTCCAGAGTGAAAAATCTGGTTGCACAGCACCAATTACATACCATTTGTACCTCCGGAAATTGCCCGAATATTGGCGAATGCTGGAATCGGGGAACTGCCACACTGATGATTCTGGGCGACATCTGTACCCGAAATTGTAAATTCTGCGGGGTGACCACCGGCAAACCTCTTCCCCCTAATCCTGAAGAACCTGCGAGAATTGCTGAAACGGTTAAAATTATGCAGCTCAAACATGTGGTCATCACGTCGGTCGATCGGGATGATTTGCCCGATCTGGGCGCCGGTTTTTGGGGGCAAACCATCCGCGAGGTGAAAAAGCTCAATCCTGAAACCAAAATTGAAGTGCTGATCCCCGATTTTCAGGGCAGGCCAAATCTGATTCAGGAAGTAATAGATTCAGCTCCGGAAGTTATTTCGCACAACATGGAAACAGTTGAACGGCTGACCCCGCAAATACGGAGCGCGGCAAAATACCGCACCAGTCTGGAAGTTATTAAATGTATTTCAAATTCCGGAATAATAGCCAAATCGGGCATCATGCTTGGTCTGGGAGAAACTGAAGCCGAAGTATTTCAGGTGATGGACGATCTGCTGGAAGCAGGCTGCAAGGTGATGACCATCGGGCAGTATCTGGCACCGACGCTTGGACACATTCAGGTGAAAGAATACATTACTCCGGAACAATTTGAAAAATACCGAACAATCGGGCTCCAAAAGGGTTTTTCTTTTGTCGAAAGCAGTCCGTTGGTTCGTTCGTCGTACCGGGCCGATGCGCATACCGACGCAAAATAGTGGAAGTACTGAAGGATTGATTTACTGATTTACAGAATAGACAATGGCAAATTTTAATTACGAAGATCTGGGTCTGAAAGACTATAAAGAATGCTGGGATTACCAGGAAATCATTCACAAGGAAGTGGTTGCCGATAAACTGGCTTTAAAGAAGAGCAGTGAAATCAACCGCTTTTTGCTGGTCGAACATCCGCATGTGTACACACTTGGTAAAAGTGGCGACGAACACAATCTGCTCGTGAATGGCGATTTTCTGAAAAAGATTGATGCGGTATATTACAAAATCAACCGGGGTGGCGACATTACATACCATGGTCCCGGGCAGTTGGTCGGATATCCGATCATCGACCTCGAAAACTACAAATTAGGGGTGAAGGACTACATTTTTAAAATGGAACAGGCCATCATTCAAACCATTGCTGAGTATGGTCTGGAAGGCGATTTGAAGGAAGGTGCCACCGGAGTTTGGCTCGATGCAACTATTCCGGCAAAATCACGCAAGATCTCGGCCATTGGTGTGCGCATCAGCCGGTATGTTTCGATGCACGGTTTTGCCCTGAATGTAAATACCGACATGCGCTATTTCAGTTACATCAATCCGTGCGGATTTTTAACCTATGGGGTGACTTCGATCGAAAAGGAGCTGGGCCGGAAAATTGACATGCAGGAAGTGAAAGAGATTGTAAAGGAAAAATTCAATTCAATTTATTGAGTTTCATCTATCCGTTGGCTTTAGCCAACGGCAAAGGATATTGCAGTAGCAGCATTTACAGAGTCCAGTCCAGCAACCGCTGTTCGCCCTGTAAATTCCGGATTTCAGTAATCTCCTGCGAAACTTCAACCACACCACGGTAAGCTCCTTCTTCGTCACGGACAGCAAAATACTGAATCAGGATAAATTCACCATTCATCTGAATCCAGAAACTGGCTTTGTCTTTTTCTCCTTTCCGGAAAGCTTCTACAATTTGTTCAACCACATGAACACTTTCGTGCGGATGACAATTCTTCACATCGCGGCCGATAATCGAATTTGTTCTCCGGAAAATCCGTTTTTCAGGCGTAGAGAAAAATTTCACCTTGTTGTTTTCGTCGACAAAAGTAATGTCAACAGGAAGATGATTAAAAATGAGCCTGATCTGCTCAGCCGAAACAAATCCGGTTTGAAGGTCGATTTCTCCTTTGATTTTTATTTTTGTTTCAGGAACAGCTTTTAACGGAATTTTTGGCCGGACGAACGGGAACCCAATTTCCAGACTTTCAGCAATCATCGACTGCAGTTCTTTGTCGGGAATTAGTTTGGTTACAATGGGGAACAAAATGCGTTCTTCGCGGAATTTAATGGCGTAGGTCGTGAAAAAAAGATCGCCAACAAGCCGGTTGAAGCGTATCAGGTCGAAATCTGCATCGTCGAGCATCTGAATAACCGATTTAAGGTTGCGCCGGATATCGTCGTGGTACGACCACATTACCTGAAGACAGCGGTAGTCAGGCATATATTTTTCAATTTTTGGGAAAAATACATTTTCCTTGATCTGATAATGCAAATCGATCCGGTACAAATCCGTGAATTTCTCTTTCAAATCCATCCGGATTTCATCGTCGATTTGCTGGTTGATGGCTTTAAATAATGGACGAATCGCCTTAAGCCTTAAATCAAGCTGGTCGTTGTTCTGGATCATCAAATCCAAAAAACTATTTGAAATTGGCGGGACATAAGGATATTCCTGAAGGGTTTTGCTCAATAAATTAAGCGCTTTATTGATTCCTTTTTTGAGCTCTGGCATCGGAATATTTCTTTTAACCAGCTCATCAACCACGGCTATAACATCAGAAGGAACCGTGGTTTCAATTAACTCCTGGTATTCGGATGCCCGGGCCGAGGTCAATTCTTCGTTGATAACCAGAAGGAAAAGTTCGGTTAGCCCGGCAACTCTTTTTTCTTTATGGCGTGTAAATTCTGACATCGTTTTAATTTAGATTGACAATGAAATAACGAAATATCCCATCGGAAAGATTCATGAATCTTTTAGCTTGAAAAAAATGATTATTACCTTGCGCTGCAAATTAGCAAAAAAGTAGTTGCAGAAACCGGAAGAAACTAAATTTAAATAATCCTATGATGATCGATATTGACGAACTGGAAGATAAATTCAGCATTGAAGGAGAAGTCGGATTTGCTGAGCTCGAAAATGATCTGGTCTACATTACTGTTTCGAATAAGCATGCCGATGCGGATATCTGTTTGTATGGCGCCCATGTAACAAGTTTCAGGCCTCAGAATCAGATGGATATTCTTTGGATGAGCCCGGAAAGTAATTTCGAGGTTGGAAAGCCGATCCGTGGTGGGATCCCGGTTTGTTTCCCCTGGTTTGGTCCGCACAAAACAGATCCTGAAAAACCACAGCATGGTTTTGGCCGCCTGATGTATTGGGATGTTGTTTCCACGTCAACGAATCCGGCCGGAGAAACAGAAATTGTGTTACAGTTAAGTTCATCAGCTGAAACAAAAGCATTCTGGGAATATGATTTTTGCGCCGAAATGACTTTTATCGTCGGAAAGGCCCTGACCAGCACCCTGAAAGTAACCAATAAATCGGCTCAGGCTTTTGAATACAGCTGTGCATTGCATTCGTATTACAGTCTTTCTGCCATCGATAATCTGGAAATTGAAGGACTCAAAGGTTTGACTTATTTCAATCAACTGAACGGCGAATATGGCATTCAGGAAGAAGAAACTCTGCAAATTCAGGAAGCAACCACCCGCCATTATCTGAATACCGAATCGCTGGTTGTTATCAACGATCCGATTTTCCGCCGGCGGATCAAAGTTGGTAAATCAGGAAGTAAAGTTACCACCGTTTGGAATCCGTGGGAGGAAACCTGTGCCAAAATCGGCGATTTGCCTGACGATGCCTGGGAAACATTTGTTTGTGTTGAGGCTACCAATGCGTTCGAATATCCAATAAGCCTCGCTCCGGGCGAATCGTTCGAAACTTCGGCTATTATCGGTTTGGATGAAGAAGAATAAAATCAAATCTTAAAATACGAAGCCGCATGCATATCCTGTGCGGCTTCGTATTTTATTTCCTTCCTGAAAATGAAAAAAACCAATGCTGCCCGCATACTCGATACCCGAGGAATACACTACGAACTGGCAGAATACGAAGTGAACGAAAATGACCTGAGCGCCGTTACGCTGGCAAAAAAGATTGGTCAGGATGTGGAGCAGATCTTCAAAACACTGGTTCTGCGTGGTGATAAAACCGGAGTTTTTGTTTGTGTTATTCCGGGCAGTACCGAAGTGGATTTAAAAAAAGCTGCCAAAATCTCCGGAAATAAAAACTGTGCGATGGTTCAGCAGAAAGAACTTCTGGGATTAACCGGTTACATTCGTGGAGGTTGTTCGCCATTGGGAATGAAAAAACCGTATCCGATCTTTCTTCACGAAACCTGTATTTTGTTCGATCTCATTTTTATCAGTGCCGGTCAGCGTGGCCTGCAGCTCAAACTTAATCCTGAAGATTTAATCCGGATAACTGGTGCGGTGGTTTGCGATGTGGCTGAATAACTCTTGTATTTCGTTATCAGATTAAGACTTCACCTTCTTTAAAGTTGCTCCCTTCGACTGCTTCGTTCTCAGAATAGTCCCTTGTGTGTAATGATCAAAGAAGGGAAGTCAGGTACATTTACTTTCTTCAGTTTATAAGAAAAATTCCATCCCTCTTTCGAAGAATGGAATTTTTTTATCTCGGTGTTTACTCTGTGTTAAGATATCTCTGCAAAATATTTGTAAAACAGCGGAATTGTCCGGATTCCGTTGTAGAATTGTTCCAACGGAAAGTTTTCGTTCGGCGAATGGATGGCATCCGATTCGAGTCCAAATCCCATCAGGATCGATTTAATTCCAAGCACCTGTTCGAAAGTCGAAATGATCGGAATACTTCCGCCGCTTCGGACTGGAACCGGCCGTTTGCCATAAGTATCCACGTATGCTTTTTCGGCAGCGCGGTAGGCCGGCAAATCAATCGGGCAACCGTATCCCTGGCCACCATGAAGCGAAGTAACTTTTACTTTTACACTTTTTGGGGCAATGCTTTCAAAATGTTCCTGAAATAAAACCGCAATCTTTTCGTGTTCCTGATTTGGAACCAGACGGGTGGAAATTTTTGCAAATGCCTTTGATGGCATCACGGTTTTGGCGCCTTCGCCCATGTACCCGCCCCAGATTCCGCACACATCAAACGATGGACGAATACCGGTGCGTTCGGTGGTACTGTAACCTTCTTCTCCTGAAACTTCGTCGACCGCAATCGATTTTTTATAATTATCCAGATTAAAAGGGGCCATGGCCAGCATGGCGCGTTCTTCAGCCGAAACTTCCACCACATCGTCATAAAAACCGGGAATGGTAATTTTGCCCTGATCATCGGTCATTTTTGCGATCATTTTCGCTAAAACGTTAATTGGATTGGCCACTGCACCACCAAAAAGTCCGGAGTGTAAATCCCGGTTCGGACCGGTCACTTCCACTTCCCAGTAGGCCAGTCCGCGCAGTCCGGTGGTGATTGACGGCATATCCGGAGCAATCATCGAAGTATCTGAAACCAAAATGATATCGGCTTTCAGCATTTCCTTGTTTTGTTCGCACCATTTGCCCAGGTTTGGCGATCCCACTTCCTCTTCGCCTTCAAGCATAAATTTTACGTTGCAGGGCAAAGTGTTGGTTTTCACCATCAGCTCAAAAGCTTTGGCATGCATAAAACTTTGCCCTTTGTTGTCTTCGGCGCCGCGGCCCCAGATTTTTCCGTCACGAATTTCAGGTTCGAATGGTGGCGTGGTCCACAGGTTAAGCGGATCAACCGGCATCACGTCCATGTGGCCGTAAATCAGAACGGTCGGTTTGGCCGGATCAATGATTTTCTCGCCGTAAGTCACCGGATTTCCGTTGGTTTCGAAGATTTCAGCTGTATCGGCACCGGCATTCAGCAACAGCTGTTTCCAGTATTCCGCAGCCTTGTACATATCGGGTTTGTTGGCTGTAATCGAGCTGATGGATGGAATGCGGAGCAATCCGAATAATTCTTCCAGAAAACGTTCCTTGTTTTCTTCAATGTATTTTTCAATGTGTTCCATGGAAATATTTATTTGTTTGTTTTGTCGTTGTTGAGGGTAAAAATATCGATTCCAATTTGTTTGTTTTATGAATTTCTTCAGGCTTAAGTAGATTGAAGGATTGAATTCCTGAAGGACTGAAATTGTAAATCGTTCAATCCTGAACATGCTTCCGCATTCCCTTTTCCGTTCTCCTTTTTTCTTACCTAAACACTGGCTTTAATAAATTGTTGCTGGTACTCACCCGGAGTAAATCCGGTTTGCCGTTTAAACATCCGGTTGAAATTCGACAGATTATTGAATCCACTTTCAAAGCAAATCTGGGAGATGGACAAATGATTTTCGATCAGTAGTTTGCAGGCGTAACCAATCCGCATTTCGTTCACAAAAAAGATAAATCCCTTTCCGGTTTTCTCCCTGAAATAGCGGCAAAACGCGGTGGTGTTCATGCCAATCTTCACCGCGATTTCTTCCTGGGTTATTTTTCGCTGGTAGTTGGTATTGATAAAATGCATCACTTTATCGAGCCGGCTGTTCAATTCCTTGTGTTCTTCGAGCTGATAGGCCTTGCTGGCCAGAATCCGGTAAT
>JBASYJ010000100.1:0-99780 GCA_049277435.1 Prolixibacteraceae bacterium | reverse complement strand
AGATTACAAGAATGCTGATGATTATTCGTTGTTGAAGTCGGGAAATAACTTTTAGCATAGCGTTAAGAAAGTTATTCTCGCCATCAATAACGAGAATTGAATTGGCAAACAAATGCAACAAAAGTAGGATAGGAAGCCCGAAAGCTTCCTATGGTAAGGTTAAACCAATACTTTTGATTTGCAATGAAAAATAAACAGTTAACCTCGGTACAAAGGAACCAAATCGAGGTATTATTACAAACAAAAACGCCAGTTAAAATAATAGCTCGGCTTGTGGATACGGACAAGAGTACCATCTATCGTGAAATTAAGCGCAACAAGCGAAAGCGGTCATATTCTGCCAGCTTTGCCCAGCAGTTAGCTACAGAGCGAAAAGAACGGTTCGGTTGCCCTCGTAAGTTTACCGATCAGGCTAAAAAGTTTGTTGTTGAAAAACTGGAAAAGGAACAATGGTCTCCAAAACAAATTGTTGGGTTTGCAGAACAAAACAATATCCCAATGGTATCGCACGAGCGGATCTACCAGTTTATCAGGCAGGACAAAAAGGAAGGAGGTCTGCTCTGGACCCATACCAGGCATAAGCTAAAGCACCGCAAACGCCCGGTAACTGGCAAACAAGTGAACATCAAGAATAAAGTTTCTATAGAACTCCGTCCGGCTATTGTGGATACACAGGAGCGTTATGGAGACTGGGAAATTGACACGATAATTGGAGAAAACCAAAAAGGTGCCATACTGACCATGACTGAACGAAAAACAGGTTTCCTGCTGATGGAAAAGATGGAATTTGGCAAACAGGCAGAGGGACTTGCAAAAGCCGCAATTCGGATGTTGTTTGCTTATAAAAACACGGTACATACAATTACATCTGACAACGGTTCAGAGTTTGCACAGCATGAATTAATTGCAAAAAAACTGAACGCAGATTTCTATTTTGCACATCCATATTCTTCCTGGGAAAGGGGGCTGAATGAATATACAAACAAGCTGATCAGACAATATATCATTAAAGGAAGCAATTTTGATCTATATGATAGTGAATATATAAAACTGGTACAGAATAAGATAAACAGAAGGCCAAGAGAAAAGTTAAATTTTAAAACGCCGTCTGAAATCTTTTTTGCAGCTTTAAATTGATTTGTCGCATTTGTGACTTGAATCTACGCAAGTTCATGAAACAATAAATTTCGAATTAACCGATTTTCTGTTTCTTAAACCTCCAAGGTTTTTGCATCATGTTTTTTTGATATTTCTTTTTAAACCTCTAAGGTTTTTGCATCAGTAAAAACATTAAATCGTAAATTAGCTAAATACAACCAATTTCTTAATCCATTCTACCTCATGATCCCATTTGAAACGGATGCCTATTTTCACATTTATAATCATGCTAACGGAAATGAAAATCTATTTCATGAAGAACGGAATTACAATTTTTTTCTACAGAAATACATCAAATATCTGGCGCCGTTTACAGAGACTCTGGCTTATGTTTTAATGCCAAATCATTTCCATATTTTAATAAAAAGCAAGGATATTACTGAACTGAAAGACATAAGAATCCTCCAAGATTTTAAAAACCTTGGAGGATTAAGCCTACGAATTTCTCAGCAATTTTCCAATTTATTCAATTCATACACAAAAACCTTTAATCTGGAATATCACCGAAAAGGAAGTCTTTTTATACCAAACTTAAAACGAAAAGAAGTTAATTCAGAAGCCTATCTGATAAAACTGATCAACTACATTCATTTTAATCCGGTGGTTCATGGTTTTTGTGCCAAACCTGAAGAATGGAGGTACTCTTCTTATAAAGCAATAATCAGCGAAAAACCAACTCTGATTGACCGGAAATCAGTATTGTTCTTCTTTGATGGCCTTGATAATTTTTTGTTTAACCATTGGTATCCAATTGAATTAGATGAATTGTAAACGAAAATTGAAAACCTGATTTACATGACACCTCCAAATTTCTTTAAATCTTTCTTAAACCTTGGAGGTTTGATCTAATTCATGAAACAATAAATTCTAAAACATATGACTTTTTATTTCTAAAACCTCCAAGGTTTTGAATCTCACTCAACTCGTTCCTTATTTATACCAATCCGAATACATGCCGTAAGAATTGGCGATACGCTTAATTTCGCCTTCGAGCAATTCAGGACTGATGTCTTTAATTTTCCGGGCAGGAATTCCGGCATACACGGTACCACTTTCGACCCGGGTACCTTTACTGACCACCGAGCCGGCCGCTACAATGCTGTTGCATTCAATCACCGCTTCATCAAGTACAACAGCATTCATTCCGATCATAACATTATCCTGAATGGTACATCCATGCACAATTGCACCGTGAGCAATTGTCACATTACTGCCGATGTTGGTTGGATTTTTCTGATAAGTTGCGTGTATTACAGCATTATCCTGAACATTGCTGTTATTGCCAATCCTGATATAATTTACATCACCCCGAAGAACAGCACCGAACCAAATACTGCAATCATTTCCGGTTGCCACATCGCCAATAATTGTTGCGGTTTCTGCAAGGAAACAGTTCTCTCCAAATTCCGGAGTTTTGCCAAGAAGCGGTTTAATCAGAGCCATTGTATTTTTCTTTTTAATGAGTTGCAAAGATAAAAAATCGGCGACACTTTGCCTTCCGCGATCAACCAATCATTCAAAATACAACGAATAATCAACCGATAATAAGAAATCCCCTAAAGATATTCATGAATAAAAAATGCAGTTAAGACACGCAATAAATTAGACAAATTCTAATTAGGAAAACAGGCGCAAATAATACAGTTTATCCTGTTGGACGTATTAAATAATGGTTATTTTTGATGCGATCAAAAAGTCACATATCCTGATATGTATAGATGAAAAATTATAATTTCATACTTTTGAGCTAGCTATAGAAGCAAACTAAAAGTAAAAAGACCAAAAATAAAATAAAATATCACATGAAAGACGCAAAAGTTATTGAACTCGAAGAGGTAGCCATTCGGTTTTCAGGAGATTCGGGAGATGGGATGCAGTTGACTGGGACCTTGTTTTCTGACACCTCTGCACTTTTCGGAAATGACATTTCAACTTTTCCGGATTATCCGTCTGAAATTAGGGCACCCCAAGGTACCGTCGGCGGAGTTTCCGGATTTCAGGTACAATTTGGGAAAAAGAAGATAACAACTCCCGGGGATTTGGCACATGTTTTAGTTGCCATGAATCCTGCAGCAATAAAAGCCAATGCGGCGTTCATGAATCCTGGCGGAACCATCATTTTTGATGTTGATTCTTTTTCACAAAAGAATTTTGAAAAAGCCAATTTCCTGACCAATGATCCTTTTACTGAACTTAAGCTTGATGATTATTTCAAAATTCCGGTACCAATTACCACTTTGACAAAGGAAAGTCTGAAAGATCTGGAATTGGATAACAAGAGTATTTTGCGGTGTAAAAACATGTTTGCTCTTGGATTAATCTGCTGGATGTTCGAACGTCCGCTCGACTACATCGAAAACTTTATTCAAACGAAATTCGGCAAGAAAAATCCAATTATTGCTGAAGCAAACCTGAAAGTTTTGCATGACGGTTTCAATTACGGAATGACCATGCAACATGCAACTCCCCGTTACATTGTTCACCCGGCTCCGATCGAAAGAGGAACCTACCGGAACATTAACGGGAACCATGCCACTGCCTGGGGTTTACTGGCTGCCGCCGAAAAATCGGGACTTAATTTATTTATTGGTTCCTACCCCATTACACCTGCCACCGATGTTTTACAGGCTTTAGCCGAACGGAAAGATCTGGGCGTAAAGTCATTTCAGGCTGAAGATGAGATTGCCGGAATCTGTACAACGATTGGTGCTGCATTTGCCGGTCACCTGGCTGTTACCTCAACATCAGGTCCTGGTTTCGCATTAAAAGCTGAAGCGCTTGGGCTTTCAGTGATGGCCGAATTGCCGATTGTGGTGGTTAACGTACAACGTGGAGGCCCATCAACCGGATTGCCAACAAAAACTGAACAATCGGATTTATTACAAACATTATATGGCCGGAATGGTGAAAGTCCTTTGGTCGTACTTGCCGCAAGTACTCCTTCGGATTGCTTTTATTATGCATTTCTATCGGCAAAAATTGCACTCGAAAGAATGGTTCCGGTGGTTCTTTTAACCGACGGATTCCTGGGTAACGGAAGTGAACCGTGGAGAGTTCCTTTGATGAGCGAATTGCCATCGATCACCCCAAGAATTGCCAAAAATCCTGAATTATTTAAAGCATATAACCGCGATCCGGAAACATTGGCCAGAGATTGGGCATTTCCGGGAATGAGAGGATTTGAACACCGGATTGGTGGTCTTGAAAAAAATGCAACCGGAGCTGTAAGTCATGATCCGGACAATCACCAAAAAAACAGTGAAATAAGGGCTGAGAAAGTTGAACGTGTTGTTGATATGATTCCGGAACTCGAAGTTGATGGCGACGCTGAAGGTGACTTGCTGGTCATCGGATGGGGCGGAACTTACGGCCATATGGTCAGTTCGGTACGTGCCATGCAGAGTGCAGGAAAAAAAGTAAGCCTGGCACATTTTAACTACATCAAACCATTGCCTTCGAATACCGGAGAGGTTTTAAGTAAATTTAAAAAGATCGTCGTGTGCGAATTAAATATGGGGCAATTTGCAAGCTACCTGCGCGATAAATTACCACAATTCACTTATCATCAGGTTAATAAAATGAAAGGACTGCCTTTCTCGGTACACGAATTAGTTGAAAATTTTGAAAAATTACTGGAGGCTTAATCATGACAACATTTAACTATACTGCCAAAGATTTCAAAAGTACTGCAGAAGTGCGCTGGTGCCCGGGTTGTGGCGACTATGCCATCATGAATGCAGTTCAGAAAACCATGGCCGACATGAATATCGATCACAAGGACTTTGCGGTGATCTCCGGAATTGGCTGCTCGTCAAGGTTCCCGTATTACATGAGCACCTATGGATTTCATACCATTCACGGACGCGCCGCTGCCATTGCTTCCGGCGTAAAATCAGCAAATCCTGACTTAACAGTTTGGGTGATGACCGGTGATGGTGACTCGCTGGCCATTGGTGGAAATCATTTCATTCACCTGGTTCGCAGAAACATCAATCTGAATCTGGTTCTTTTCAACAATAAAATATACGGATTAACCAAAGGTCAGTATTCACCGACTTCTGACCGCGGCAAAATCACAAAAACTTCGCCCTTTGGAACTGTTGAAGATTCTTTTGTTCCCGGTCAGCTGGTTTTGGGTTCGCGTGGTACTTTCTTTGCCCGCGCGGTCGACAGCAATGTTAAACACACACAGGATGTTTTGGCTGAGGCTGCAAAACATGAAGGTACATCGGTTGTTGAAGTTCTTCAGAACTGTGTGATTTTTAACGATGGAATTCATGATTACGTAACCGATCCGAAATTCAGGTCTGAACGTCAGATCTTCCTGAAAAAAGGAGAACCAATGATTTTTGGTGAAAATGAAGACAAAGGATTGATTCTTGAAAACGGCAGACTGAAAGTGGCTGTTATTGGTGAAAATGGAATTACCAGGGAAGATATTCTGGTTCACCATCCTGAAGAAGACAACCTGGGATTACAGGTTGCACTGATCAACATGGCTTTGCCCGAGTTCCCGGTTGCCATGGGAGTCATTCGCAGTGTTGAAGCACTGGTTTACGATCAGGAAATGAAAAAACAAATTGAAACCGTGCAGTCAAAAAGAAGAATATCCTGTATGGACGAATTGCTTCAATCCGGAAATACATGGAAAGTGGATAAAGAAGGATGTTGTGATCCGGTTAAATTTTTCAACCAGAAATGTTTCGAATAGTTTCATGAATATGATATCAAAAAGGCCGTCAGGAATTTAATTCCTGACGGCCTTTCCATTTTATGTATTTTGATTGCCCGAGATACTAAAATCGTTCCATTTTTGAGAAAAAGAAATCACTTTCAACAATTGCATTTTCATCGCTGTCGGAACCATGTATGGCATTGTGCGACAAAGATTCAGCAAATATCTTCCGGATAGTTCCGGGTTCTGCCCTGGCCGGATCGGTTGCACCAATCAGTTTTCGAAAATCGTCAACCGCATTATCTTTTTCAAGAATTGCAGCTACAATTGGCCCCGAACTCATAAAAGATGTTAATTCTTCAAAAAACGGTTTACCGGCATGAATGCCATAAAAATCGCAGGCTTGCTTTTTGGTTAAATGCGTGAGCTTCATCGCCTTTAAACGGAATCCGGCTTCATTAATCAGCTTCAGGATTGCACCGGTATAATTACTACCCATAGCGACAGGCTTAATCATCGTAAATGTTTGTCTTCCTGACATATAAATAAATTTTTATGTGGTTTTTTCGAAGAACACAAGTTATGAAAAATTAGTTTTGAACATCCACCTGCATCATCAATATTTTTATCTTTGTAGCTAAATTAAAAACAGAATAATTGGAAAGAATTGATACAGAATTAATTAAAGGTTTCGAACAACTCATAAAGAATAGTCAGAAATCAATTGTAATCGTTCCGCACACCAATCCCGACGGCGATGCAATGGGTTCAGTTTTAGGATTGTGGCGGGTGTTGCAAAACGCTGGATTCAAGGTAAAAGTAGTTAGCCCGACCAAATACCCCGAATTTTACCACTGGATGGACGGACACGATCAGGTGATTGTCTATAGTCATCACCACAAACTGGCAGCCAGGATTATCGAAGAGTCTGATTTGTTAATCTGCATGGATTTCAACCAGGTATCGCGGCTTGGAGACATGAAGGTTCTGTTGGAAAATTATTCCGGAAAGAAAATTCTGGTTGATCACCACCCCTATCCGTCGGACTTTTGTGACCTGACCATTTCGGATACCAGTTACAGTTCGACTGCCGAACTGATATTTTCATTACTCCGGCAAACAGATTTAGCGCCATTCATGGATAAAAATGTCGCTACTTCGTTTTTCACCGGAATCATGACCGACACCGGTTCGTTTGATTTTAATGTGTCGAACCCGAATACCTTTGAAACAGTGGCTGAACTTACCCGAATGGGTGTCGACCAACTGGATATACACGCCAAAGTTTACGATAATTATTCGGCCGACCGGATGAAACTGATGGGTTTTTGCCTGAGTAACCGAATGACCGTTTATCCTGAATACCATACCGCCTGCATGCATATCACTCTGGAAGATCAGAAAGCGTTCAATTTCGTTTCCGGAGATAACGAGGGTTTTGTAAACATGCCTCTTTCGATTAAAGGAGTTGTTTTTAGCGCACTTTTTACTGAAAAAGAAAAATACATCAAAGCATCATTTCGCTCGAAAGGCGATTTTGCCGTGAATGAGGTTTCAGAAAAATATTTTAATGGAGGCGGTCACCGCAACGCAGCCGGAGGAGAGTATTTTGCGTCTTTAGCTGAAGCTTTGGCGCAGTTCGAAAAACTACTTCCCGAATTTGAAGAAAAAATTAAACAATCGATTAAATAAGATTACCATGAAACAAATGAAGTCGTTATTAAAAGTTGGAGCAATTGTTTTGTTTGCTGCCCTGACTGTATCGTCGTGTAAAAAGAATGAAGATCCCTATGCGGGATATACTCAGGAGCGTGAAGATGGCCTGATCAAAGACTGGGTTACAGCAATGGTCGAAAAAAACCTGAATGTTGACACCACAGCGAATGGGATCCTGTATATTATAGATACTGCCGGAACAGGAGACCTGGTAAAAACAGGAGATACCCTTACTGTAAAATACACCGGTTATTTTATGGATGGAACCGTTTTCGACGCCTCGGCCTATCGCGGTGATGGTACAATGACCTATGTCCATAAAGATTCAAATCCAGATAACCGTATGATCACAGGCTGGGAAGAAGGTATTGAAAAATTAAGCAAAGGTAGCATTGGTGTTTTCTGCATTCCTTCAGCAAAAGCATACGGCCCATATGGATATTCATCCATTCCGCCTTATTCACCGTTAATTTTTGTTATAGAAGTGCTTGACATCAAATAGAACCTGATTTTAATTCGTACTTTCGCAAAAAAATATTTTATGAGACAATTTCTGTACATTCTGGGACTGGCCGTTTTAATTTCAACCACCTTTGGTTCCTGTAAAAAATCAACACTGGACACACTGCGTGACAACGAGCTTGTTGCCCTGGATAAATACATCAAAGACAATAACCTGGCTGACACAAAAGATATTTCAGGAATTTATTTCAAATCTCTTTCTCAGGGAACCGACACAACCCGGATCAGATCAGGATTTAAAGTGATGATGTATTTTAACATCACATTGATTGACGGAACTGTAGTTTTTACCACCGAAGACGAATACGGACACAACTACGAGGAATACGCTTTTTATGTGGATGTGAGCAACAACGTGGTAAATGCAAATTATGTACAGCAAATTACCGGATTACATAACGGATTAAAGAAAATGAAAATCGGGGAAAAAGCATTCATGGTTATCCCTTCGGAACTGGCGTTTAAAGCAGTTGATAATTCCTCGATTGGAATTCCACGATTTTCGACATTACTGGCAACTGTTTATGCAAAAAAAGGTTATTCGCCTGAACAACAAGCAGAATAAACCAGTATAATAAATTTCAAACTCCCGCGACAACCCATTGGTACTCGCGGGATTTTTTTTACACCATGAGCAAGGCTGAATTACTAAAAAAACTTTTACCCGGATTTATTCCCCTATTTGTGTTCATTGCCATCGACGAGATCTGGGGAACGCGTGCAGGATTGATAGCCGCCCTGGTAATCGGGATTGGTGAAATGATCTGGATCTGGATCCGCGAAAAACGCTTCGATCGTTTTGTACTTTTCGACACCGGATTATTAGTCGTTCTCGGATCGGTTTCCATCATACTCGACAACGACATATTTTTCAAGCTCAAACCGGGTTTGGTCGAACTGATCCTTTGCTCTGTGCTGGCAGTTTCGGCATTCTCGAAATTAAACATCATCGGGTTGATGACCCAGCGGTACATGAAAGACATGGAACTGAACGAAATGCAAATGGCACAGTTCCGGAAAACCATGCAAACCATGTTTTTTGTATTTCTGTTCCATACGATTCTGGTTTTCTACTCAGCTTTTTATCTTTCAAACGAAGCCTGGGCTTTTATCAGCGGGGGATTATTTTACATCTTGTTTGCAGTGGTTTTTGCCTTCGAATTCATAAAGCAAAAACTCAAACTTAAAAAACAAATCATTCCTGAAATGGAAGAAGAATGGTTGCCGCTGGTGAACGAAAAAGGAGAAATTACCGGAAAAGCACCGCGTTCGGTCTGTCACAACGGAGATAAACATTTGCATCCGGTTGTCCACCTCCATGTTTTAAATAACCTGAAGCATGTTTATCTTCAGAAACGACCGCTAAACAAACTTGTTCAGCCCGGGAAATGGGACACCGCGGTTGGTGGGCACATTTCGGCCGGCGAAACACTTGAAACGGCTCTAAAACGGGAGGCTTATGAAGAAATCGGACTGCAGAACTTTTCGGCACGACTAATTAAAACATACCGCTGGGACAGCGACATCGAATCGGAGCTGGTTTATGTTTTTGTCAGCTACGATTACAAATCGATTCATCTGCATTCGGACGAAGTGGAGGAAGGTAAATTCTGGACCACCAAACAAATTGAATCCGGCATCGGCAAAGGAATCTTTACTCCAAATCTGGAATTCGAATACCAGATGCTGAAAAAAGAAATCTTTTGATTTTATTCAATATTTAAAATCGTCACAATGTTTTGTGCGTTCCATCGCAATAGGGTGGGTTTTTCGAGTGTTTGCACTGACAAAGCCAGACATCCTGTTTCTCAGCAACTTTAAATAATGTCGAAACAAACTCAGTTCCCTTATGTGAGCCGTCACAGAACGGCTGGTTAGCACTTTTGCCACAGGCACACCAAAAATACTGTCCGGCTTCAAGGGTAGACATGGCCGGAAACTTAGCTGCTACAACTGGTTTTTTCATGTTAATCGTTTTAATCGTTTTCAACTAAACATTAATTTCAAATTCACAATTTTCCCCTCAGGATTTAGTATTGAAATAAATCCGTTTCCATCCTGTGTTGCCGGATCGCCATTGATGTTACTAACAAAGATCTGGTTGGTTACAGAATCAAACAATACTGATTCCGGAGTTCTTAATCCTTCGGGAGAAGTCCAGATCTTGCTAAGACTTTGTGCCTGCGATAATAAACCATAAGCCATCAGGAAAATAAAAACACTTAGTTTCATAGGATATAATTTATAAATTTGAATTCCGTTATTAATTAAACAAAACGACACCAAATAAGTTAAACTGTCACTCAAAATACACTCAAGATGAAGCTCTTTCTGACTTTAATTTTAGGCATTCTGTTAATCAGTTCGCCTGTTCATGCAAAAAAACACATTCTATATGTGGGCACCTACACCAAGGGAATGACCAACGGCATTTTCGCCTATTCCTTTAACGATCACTCCGGGAAACTGGTTAACCTGAATATTCCGGCAATCAGTAATAATCCTTCATTCCTGACCATTTCTGCTGATAAAAAATACCTGTATGCAGTCGGTGAAGTCGACAATCTGGATTCAAACAAGAGTGGTGGAATTTCAGCATTCCGGATTGAAAAAAACAATAAACTAAAACTGATTAACCAGGTCCTGACCAATGGCGCGAATCCGTGCCATGTAAGCCTGTCACCCGATGGAACAAAGCTGATTGCATCAAATTATACAGGCGGAAACCTTTCGCTTTTCAACATTCTCCCTGACGGAAGTTTATCCGAGCTGGTTCAAAAAATTCAACATACCGGAAGCGGTCCTTTTCCGGAGCGGCAAACCGAACCACACGCCCATTCAGCCAAGTTTAATTCAACCGGCAAAATGCTGTTTGCAGCCGATCTGGGAATTGATGAACTATTGATATATAACGTGGGAAAAGGAGAAACTCCACTGACTCCAAATGCACAGCCGTTTATTAAAATGGAGCCAGGTTCCGGACCGCGTCACTTCGAATTTTCGGAAGACGGACGATACATTTATGTCATCAACGAATTAAGTTCGACCATCACCGTTTTGATGAAATATGGCGGCGACTGGAAACAGGTTCAGAATATTAGAACAGTACCAAAGGATTTTAAGGGTGAAAGCTGGTGTGCAGATATTCATTTGTCAGCCGACGGTCGTTTTGTTTACGGATCGAACCGCGGACACAACAGCATTGCAGTATTCACACGCGAACCAAACAGCGGCAAACTCGAACTGGTTGAGACGGTTTCGGTTGAAGGCAACTGGCCCCGGAATTTCACTATTGATCCAACCGGCAAATTCCTGCTGGTGGCTAATCAGAAAAGTGAAGACATCACCATTTTCAAAATCGATCCGGTAACTGGCAGACTAAAATTCACAGGGGCCAAAATCCAAAACCAATCACCTGTTTGCCTGCAATTTCTGGAGTAAATTACTCTTTACGCAAGATTTAATCTGTATAAAACAATTATCGAGAGACATTGAATAGAATTTTTACCGGATTAACCGGATAAATTCTTCGCGCGTGGCAACCCGTTCGAATGCGCCGGTAAAGTCGGAAGTTGTGGTGGTTGAACTTTGTTTCTGGATGCCTCGCATTTGCATACACAGATGCTGGGCTTCAATGACCACGGCAACCCCCAGCGGATTCAATGTCGATTGAATACAATCTTTAATCTGGGTAGTCAGCCGTTCCTGAACCTGAAGACGGCGGGCATAAGCATCCACCACACGGGCAATTTTGCTTAATCCGGTAATGTAACCATTCGGAATGTAGCCAATGTGTGCTTTTCCGATAAAAGGAAGCATGTGGTGCTCACACATCGAATAAATCTCGATATCCTTCACAATGACCATTTGACGGTAATCTTCCTTAAACATGGCCGAACGAAGAATCTCTTCCGGATTTTGCTCGTATCCCTGCAACAGAAACTGCATCGATTTGGCAACCCGCAAAGGAGTTTGTGCCAGCCCCTCCCGTTCAGAGTCTTCTCCCAAAAGATCGATGATCTTTTTAAAGTGTCCGCTAAGTTCCGAGGTGGTTTGAGGATCGTAGCGTTCTACTTTCCGGTAGGTTCCGTCTTCTCCGTTCAATGTAAATTCCATAATTAATTCCTTTCTGAGATTATATTTTTTGCTGACGCAACCGCAAAGGTAATAAGTTCAGTCTTAACACCATGATTTGCGAATGGTTTTAACATGCACAGTTCAGTCAGGCAAAACAGGAAAAAGAAAAGAAGAACAACCAATTGCCACTTTTTTGGACCGCAGATTTTTTTACATTTGCAGATCATTTTTGATCTTGTACTGAAGACAAACTGATTTCATCTTTAACAGATGTATTTTAAAATACAGGATTTCAGCATGTTGGTTCAGGAATAAAAAAAGTGTAAAAAAAAGTTAATTTTTTTGAGGTTTTAATACAATATTGAAGGCAATTCAAAGTTAGTATAAACGAAAACAATGTCTCAGAAAATTAACTAACGTTAATCAACTGTATTTATGATTGTAGTTACCGGAGCCGCTGGTTTTATTGGAAGTTATGTCGTAGGGAAACTCAACAGGGAAGGATTTAAAGACGTTGTTTTAGTTGACAAATATGACGACCCTCTTAAACTGGATAATTACCACACAAAAACATACTCTGAGATGGTTGATCGTGACAGTTTCTTCGACTGGCTGGCGATCAACGAAAAATTTGTCCAGATCATTATTCATTTAGGTGCTCGCACCGACACCGTTGGTCAGGAACCAGAAATTTACCAGCAACTCAATCTCGAATATTCTCAAAAAATCTGGAACGCCTGCATTCAGTATGGATTGCCGCTGGTGTACGCTTCTTCCGCCTCAACCTATGGAGACGGGACTTTGGGTTTCGACGATGACCAATCACTTATTCCACAATTGCAGCCGCTCAACCTTTACGCTCAATCGAAACAAGACTTCGACTGCTGGGCTTTGACTCAGGAGAAACAACCTCATTTCTGGGCAGGACTGAAATTCTTCAACGTTTTCGGGCCGAATGAATACCACAAAAACCGAATGGCTTCGGTGATCATGCAGGCTTATAATACGATTTCCGAGACCGGCAAAATGAATCTTTTCCGTTCGCATCATCCAGTGATTAAAGATGGTGAGCAAGCCCGCGATTTTATTTATGTTGAAGATGTGGCCAAAGTCATCCTGTTCTTTATGAACAACCGGAAAAATTCAGGAATATACAATGTCGGAACCGGTGAAGCCAGAACTTACCTGAGCCTGACCAAGGCCGTATTCAATTCGATGAACCTGGACGAAAACATTGGTTTTGTTGACACACCGGACGATTTAAGAGGGAAATACCAGTATTTTACCTGTGCAAACATCAGTAAACTCAGGAGTGTTGGCTATACCGAACCGTTTTTATCGCTCGAAAGCGGTATCGACGATTATGTCCGGAATTATTTAAGCCCGGGTGTTTGTTACTAAAAAGTATATTTTAACGGGTAAACACCCAACTATCGCCTTTCGACAGTTGATTGTTAAAATAATACCCATCCAGATCAAAAGCCTTTAACTCTTCAGCATCGGTAATTTTATTCTGAATAATAAACCGGCTCATTAATCCACGCGCTTTCTTTGCAAAAAACGACACCATCTGATATTGCCCGTTCTTGTGTTCCTTAAATGCCGGGGTAATGATCCGCGCTTTCAGCTTCTTCGTATCGATGGCACTGAAATATTCGTTTGATGCCAGATTGATCAGGATCTTTTGGTCGGTTTCGGCCAATTCCTGAGTAAGTTTTGCCGTAATTTTTACCTTCCAGAAATCATACAGATTTTTCTTCCGGGCCACGGCAATTGAAGTTCCCATCTCCAGCCGGTAAGGCTGAATCAGGTCGAGTGGTTTCAGTAATCCGTAAACTCCGGAAAGTATGCGCAGATTTTGCTGTGCGGTTTCAAAATCTTCAGACGAGAAGGTTTCGGCGTTGAGCCCCTGGTAAACATCACCATTAAACATCAAAAGTGCCTGCCACGAATTTTCAGGAGTAAATGGCAAAGCCCATTCCTGAAAACGCTGAAAATTCAACTCCGCCAGTTTTGGTGAAATTCCCATCAGTTTGGATAACTGGGCCGGTTTTTTCTTTTTCAGGACCGAAACTACTTTTTCGGCTTCAGGAAGAAAATCTGCTTCTGAATATTTTTCAAGATGAACGGGACATTTTTCGTACAATGTTTTGGCAGGCGAAATAACAATGATCATGATTATAAAATTTGATTCAATGTGAGCAAAACAAAGATAAACAAACAAAGTTCTTTCCTGAAAGCTCAGGCAAAACGATTTCTGATTTCAATTTCGTGACCAAAGAATTTTCAGTAATAAACTGTTGTAAATGGATTTCATTTCCGGTTTGTTTTCGGTTTTGGTTTTTAATACAATAAAAAATTCACTCCGGAATTATTTCTTCAGTTTTACAATCCGGTTTTGAAATTTTTCCTTCTTATTTTCGATTGAAAAAATATAAACGCCATCAGCAAGATCCGAAACATCCATGCTTCCGGAAGTATTGTTATTCATTTCCTGAACAGATTGTTTTACGACAAGTCCCTGCATGTTTATAATTTTCAGCGAATAAGTTCCTGAAAGTCCATGCGCATCGAAACGGAAAAGATCTTTGACCGGATTTGGGAAAGTTGAAATCTGTTCGAAGCTGGCAAGATCCATCAAGCCTGTAATAACCGACACCTTGAACCAGTTGATATTAAATTCAGCCTGTTTTACGTACAACCTCAAAGTATGCGTCCCTTTGGTGAGCATCCCAGTAGCTGAAACCGATTTCCAGCTTTGCCAGCCACCGGTATTTGGAACAACAACACTACTCACAATGACCGGATTTGCAGGATCATCGACCAATCGGAATTCGATTTTTCCACCAACCGGAGCAGCAACCCGGCATTCGAAAGAAAAATTCCGGTCGTAAGGAACATAAACCAGATAGTCCAGGTAATCACCGGCATTGGTATAACCCATATCCGTTCCTCCGCCAGTATCGCTGCAGGTTTCAGACGACAATCCAAAATTCACCAGATAATTTTCAGCCTGAATGGTCCCCGGTAAGTTATTGTACTTTGGACTATTATTTACCGCACTGAAATTCGCGAATGCAGCCACCGGAAACCCAGTTTCTGATTTCAATGTATTTCCCGAATAGGAAACCAGAATTTGGTCGGTCGATTTGAGTTTTTGTACAAAGTTCATTTCGATACCAAAACCTGAAACTGCATCATACCAGACAGAATCAATCCCAACAATCTCACCATTTACCTTAAGTTCAAAATCTTCTTTTTGCAGCTTCGAATTCGGATCAAATTTTAAGTTTGAAATGATTTTGATTAAAGTTCCGGCATCGTTGGTTTTAATACTTAAAATTTCAGGAAGCACATTTACCAGCTCGCGGGGGTTCGAAAATTTAAAATAGTTGATGTTAAATCCAGCCTTGTCGACCACCAATTTGATCTGATGCCGGCCTTTTGAAAGAATGACATTATTAATGGTATAAGTTTTCCATACGGCCCATCCTCCTGAAGAATTTAGCGAAGATACCGGGGTGATCTCAACACCATCCTGCTCGACGTGAAATTTTCCGGATGAACCGGAAGCTGCATAGCGGATATCGAACTGATAAATTGCACTGCTATCCACATCTACTGTATAAAGCATCCACTCCTTATCTGCAGTCCAACCCACACTGTAACCAATATTTCCTGAAGCATCCTGACAGGCTTCGATGTCGACCCCATCATTCCGGTAGGCATAACCGGTGTTCCAGGCAGTATACACATCCGTTGAAACATGAAAATCGGCTGTATCAGAATCGAAATAGGCCCGGTTATTGCCTCCCAGATCATAATCGACACCATAAACAGTTCCGGGGATCGTATGCTCCTTGAATGGTTTTGGGGATTTATCACCCTGAGCCTGCCGGAACATGGCATCCAGGACATCACGATGAACAATGCAATTGGATAATTTCATCATTTCGGCCTGTTCAAGCAAATAGTTTTTGGCAACTTCTGCCGAAGGTTTTGTACCGGAATTATTCCAGTAATTCAATAAAGCCTGATATCCTGCAGTTTTAGGGATCGTAACAGTTCCGGTAACCGAACCAATCTTCTTGTATGGCCACCAGGCCCAGCCAATCTTATTGGTTTCAACCAAACCGATCGCATTGGTAAACCAGGAATTCGAATTTTCTCCGGATTCGCCCAGCCACAAAGGAACATTATATGAATTGCGCATGTTGAGGTATCCCTGAATTGAGGCCTGGTCATTATAACTCCAGTATTTGTGGAAACTGTAAACCATATTTTTATCCCAGGGTGGAGTTAAACCGGTAAAATCGTTCGCGAACCAGTTTCCTTCAATAAATAAGAGGTGATTCTTGTCTACTTCACGGATGGCGTCTGTGATATCATTATATAATGTACGAAGCAATGAATTGTTACTCATCGTCCAGTTTGTTTCGTTCAGCAAATCGTAGCCGCCAATCCATTTTTCGGCAGCATAACGTTCGGCCAGTTTTTTCCAAAGGGCAACCGTTTTTCTTCGGTTTTCAGCACTTTCCCACAACGATGGTTTTGAACTGTCGTAATCAGCAATCGCGGCATCCTTCCCTTGTCCACCCGGGGCAGCATGTAAATCCAGAATCAGGTACATCTGATTGGCTTCGCACCAGTTGAGCAGGCTGTCGACCAATCCGAAACCTTTGGTTAACCAGGTATCCGTTCCGGCAACAGGTTCCTGTTCGATCGGCAAAGAAAACAGATTATAATGTATAGGTAAGCGAATGGTATTAAATCCCCACGAAGCCATCGAATCAACATCCTGTTTCTGACAATAATTACTGAGCCAGGCATCATAAAAGGCATCCATACCATCTTTGCCAACCAGTTGTTCAATCTTTGCTTTTAACTCGTGTTGTGTGCCGGCAAATCCGGAACTTTCCATCATGTAGCCCTCTTGGATCATCCAGCCTCCCATGCCCATGCCACGAATAAGAAACTCATTTTCATTTGCGTCAACAATATACCTTCCTCGTTGGTGAAGAAACTGTGCTGATACGAACTGGGAAGATAATATAAAAAGAAGTGTTGCTGTAAAGATAAGTTTCATTTGTGATTCATTTATTTGACGATAAACATCAGAAAAATCTGAAAAATACAGACAGTTCTTTACCTGTAATAAGTTGATTTGTTTGCGATTTTGTGAAGATAGTTATTTAGATTTTTCGATCAATATGCTGGAAGCATGAATAAAGCCTGAAGCATCTGTCCGATTCGGGTAAATCAAACAGTAACACCAAAAGCAAAGATAAATGATAAAAACAAACACAACTTAGAATCACCTGTTTAATCTGCAAACAGAGAATTTCAACAAACTTAAATGGTAAACATCACAGAAATATAAAATCGGAAATGAAACCACAAAAAATAAAAATTCATGTTTAACAACAGCCATCCCGGACACCAATATAATTTAACTAAAATTAACTTTGTGCCATACCAGAACAGAACGGATATTGCTATACACAAACAAGCAATACGTAAACTACCAACATTTATGAAAATTAAAAAATCACGCGAAATTTATCTCTATCAATTATTCTTCAGAAGAAACCCAATTAGTGTAATACTAACCCTTATTTCACTGACAATCATCGACTACATATAATTCTCTGGATTACAATATGGTTTACAAAAAGTTTCAAACCGAACACTTACAACAATATGTTTATCTGGATTTTTTTTATATTTTTGACCAAAAAAAATCACAATTTGTAACTTTTATTAAGAAAATTTAACTCTATATTTAACGCAACTTTAAAACTAACTTAACATGAAGAAAAAAGTACAGCGTCTACAAATAGCAATATTTACTCTCAGTTTATTGTTAGGGTTATTCAGCTGTTCCAAGCAGCAAGACAGATACGAAGATCCACCATGGCTTGGTGGAACAAGCATCGAAACCCTTGAATCAAGAGGTAATTATACTATTTACCTACGATTAATGGAATTGGCAAATTACAAGGAGCCAATTTCAAAACAACTCTTTACATTGTTCGTTCCGAATGATGAAGCATTCAAAACTTATTTTAAAGAACATGGAATCACTTCGGTTGAAAGTTTAACCAAAGATGAGGCAGTTCAGTTATTCACATTGCATGTTTTGCGCAATCCGCGTTCAAGATATCAATTGATTTATGAATATGTCTGGTCGGAAGAACAGGGACCTGACGGAGAATATGCCGCATTATTCTTCAGAAAACCAACACCCAGTACCTCCACTCCTTACAATGAAACGGTCAGGTATTATCCGGCTTTAAAAGGTAAGACCTTATTAATGTATACCGGTGACAAACTGGTTCCACTTTTCAGCAAGGATTATTTCGAAGATTTCTTCGGTGCCGCCGATGGTTCAGATTATCTGTTTATGTATCCAAACAGTAAATGGGACAATAGTTCTTCCTTAAAATCAAAAGCAATGAACTGGGCAAATGCCCAGGTACTTCCAAATCCTGAAAATCCCGAAGAATTGGAAGTTCGGACTGCCAGCGGTTTTATTTTCTTTATCGACCAGGTTGTTCCACCAATGCCAAGTATAGAAGAATATCTCTTAGCGCATCAGGACACATACGGTTTATATTACGATATTCTTCAACGTTTTGCGACATATGGAAACACGAAGATGAATGAAAAGAAGGAAGTTATGTATCGCAAATCCTATGATTTGGTTTCAAATCTTGCAGAAGAGCAGGGACCATTTACAGGAAATGAGGTACGTATGAAAGATATGTATACAGCTTTTATTCCTGAAGATGCAGTATTTCAGGAATACCTGAACAAAAAGGTGCTAAAATCTTATCCTGCTCTCGACAGTGTTCCAAAGATCACCTTATACTATATCCTGCAAACACAACTTTCCAGATCGCTTGGTTTAATTTCAAAAATTGAAAAAAACTACTTCAACTCATTTGGTGACCCGATGACCATAAGCCGAAACGACATTAAATCGTCGTATATGTGCAGCAACGGTGTTATTTATAACATGAAACGCGTTCTGGAACCAAATGTATTTACCTGTGTTCCCGGAAACCTGTTCTTCGATAAAAATTACTCAACCTTCCTGTATATTTTGAACGCTGCAAATATGCTTACCGCCCTCTCGAATTCGAATAGCGACGTAACCCTATTTGCCCCTTCGAACGATCAGCTTGAAGCATACAACATCAGGTACAACTCGATTACCACAACGGTAGAATACAAAGGACAGGACAAAGTTTGGAAAACGATGAAAACTGATGAACTGAATATGTTTGCTAAAGATCATGTTTATAATGGAAATTTATCAGACCTGAGTGGTGAAGGATATATCGAAATGGCTTCAGGTAATTTCGTCCGTTATTCAAACTATGAAATACAGGGACCTGAAAATCAAATTATTCACGATAAAGTAACCATTAAAGAAACAATTCCGAACGAAAAAAACGGTATGCTTTATAATGTTAACAATGTAATTAAGTCGAAATATGTAATGGGTAAACTTCTTTTAAAAGATCCTGAAACTTCAGAGTTTGCCAAATTACTTGTTAAAACCAAATTACTCGACAACCGTTTCATCGATCAGATTACCCGCGATACGCTACCAAATTTAAAATTCCTTGTTGAAGCAAAATACTGGACCGGATTGATCCCGACCAATGCTGCAATGGCAAAAGCCGCTGCTGAAGGATTAATTCCTACCGATACTGAAGAATTGAAAAAATTCCTTTTATATCATTTTGTCAGGAATAAAACCATTTTCGACAATGGTAATCCAGATGGGAAAGGAGAATTTTCGAGCAACCAACTTGCTCCTGTAACTCCTACAGGCCCAATTTATACACCAATTACGATTAACAATGCTGTGAATAACCTCACCATAACAGATCAAACGGGTCAGGTGGTTACCGTTGATCATTCCAAAGCCAATTACCTGGTCAGGAAAGGTGTCATGCATAAAATAAACTCAGTATTGAAATATTAGTAATTAAAAAATCTAACCAGATCCAATATGAAAAAAATCATTCAACTTTCAGGATTACTAATAATTACTTTATTGGGGGGATTCTGCAATTTGTACGGACAAACATCTGCAATTATCAAGGGACATGTCACAGATGCGACAACTAAAGAATCGTTACTGTTTGTAAATGTTGTTGAAATTGACAAAAACGGCAGGTTCGTTTCAGGAACTGTGACCGATTTAAACGGAAACTATGTTATTAAAGTAACCAATGATAAAAACCCGATTCAGGCTTCATTTATTGGGTATAAAAAGCAGACCTTCAATCTTGACGGCCGGACCCAAATTGACATCGAACTTGAATCAGAATCTACTGCCATCGACGAAATTACCATCGAGGGTACTAAAATGGGGAATGACGGATACACCAAAGTACGTGACCGTGCAACTGCTGTAGCCCGCATCGACTTTAAGGACATGAAATCGCTGGCCTCTACTTCGGTTGAAGACATGCTTCAGGGACGTATGGGTAACGTGGATATTTCATCGATTTCGGGTGACCCGGGTGCCGGTTTGAATATTCGTATTCGTGGTACAGCTTCGTTGAACGCACGCAACAATCCATTGATTGTTATCAACGGTATTCCATACGATGCCCAGATTGATGAAAACTTCGACTTTGGTAGCGCTGACGTTGAAAAATTCGGTAACCTGATCGACGTTTCTCCGGAAGATATTGAAACCATTGAGGTATTAAAAGACGCTGCATCAACAGCAGCCTGGGGTTCAAGAGCTTCTAACGGGGTTCTGATGATCAAAACCAAACGTGGAACGAAATCGAAACCGATCTTCGAATACACGTACAAAAACACAACCGGATGGGAACCCGATCCGATCCCGATGCTCGACGGTGCCGGTTATGCCCGGTTGATAACCGAAGAACATTACAACGACAGCCGCAACGAGTTTTATTCTCAGGAAATTGCGTTTGACCCTGAATGGGAACAATACTACAATTATTCTCAAAACACCAACTGGGTAAAAGAAATTACTCAGGTTGCCCACACCAAGCAACACGATTTCTCGGTTCGCGGGGGTGGTGAAAAATCGCGCTATAACATGTCGGTTGGATTCTTCGACGAGGGTGGTACCACCATCAACAACGGATTGAAAAAACTGACTTTGAGAAGTTCTTTGGACTACGACCTTTCATCGAAGCTGCAGTTTAAAACCGACATCATGTTCACCCGCTACGATCAGCATAACACGTATGATGTTGAAGAATATGGCAACGACCGTCTGCTTCGTTCGATTGCATACCGGAAGATGCCAAACTTATCCATCTTCGACCGTGACACCAGTAATATATCGTACGGCGATTATTTTACACCTTCAAATACACTTCAGGGAAATGCCGATTACATGTATAATCCGGTAGCATTTGCCAACCTGGGTGTGAACAAGCAATTGAAAGACAATGCCCGTGCATTATTTACAATTCGCTACAACATTCTTCCAAGTTTGATTTTCAACTCGACTGTTACTCTTGATATTTTCGATAACAAACGGACCAAATTCCTTCCGTATAAAGCGATCGGATACAATTACGGCAGCGATGTAACCAACAGGGCTTCAGACGAATTCTCAAAGAAAAGTACCATTTACACAATCAATCAATTTATTTTTCATCCAAAATTAGGAGAAGCACATGACCTGTCGTTCCTGGCACAATTCGATACAGAAGAATCGATCCAGCGCTGGTTTAAAACTCAAACCAGTAACTCGGCTTCACCGGATATGCAATTACCTGTTGGTGACAAAAACCTGAACTGGTTTGGCGCCAACTTTACCAAATACCGTTCGATGGGTTTGTACCTGAATGGAACCTATGTATTGAAAGATAAATACATCCTCATGCTTGGTGCCAAATATGAAGGAAATTCCAAGTTCAGTAAAGACAGCCGATGGGGATTATTCCCAACAATATCAGGTGCATGGCATGTCAATAAAGAAAATTTCCTGAAAAGTCAGACCTGGATAGACGATTTAAAATTGAGGATGAGCTGGGGACAGAGCGGAAACTCGCCAAACGGATATTACCTGTATTACAATACCTATACAGCAAATTCCGGGTTATCTTACCTGGACATGCAGGGGGTACAGCCAAACGGTCTGGAATTAACCAGCCTGGTTTGGGAAACGATCGATCAGGTCAACCCGGGTTTATCCTTCTTCGGATTGAATAACCGCTTAAATATTGAGTTTGACTATTACCGCAAAAAGACATTAAATCTTTATCTCGAAAATTCTGGAATCCCGGATCAAACCGGTTTCGGAAGTCTGAACCGCAACGAAGGAGAGATGGAAAACCGCGGAATGGAATTCATGGTCGATTATCAGATCATCAAAAAAAGAGATTTTACACTTAGTTTCAACCTGAACTTCTCGCGCAACCAAAACGTTGTATTGAGCCTTCCGGATAACTACAGTCTGGATATCGGTAACATGCTCGAAAATGGGAACTACAAAATCAGCATCAAACCGGGTGAGGCCATGGGTGGATTCTTCGGATACCGCTATCTGGGCGTTTACTCCAGTGATGCCGATGCAGTGGTTCGTGACGTAAACGGAGATCCGATTTATGGATTGAACAAGGAAGTTCCACTTCAGATGATCATGGGCGGGACCAGCGGATATGTGTTTGAAGGAGGTGATGCCAAATACGACGACATCAACCACGATGGTAAAATCGACGAACTTGACCTGGTTTATTTGGGTGACTTAAATCCAAAATTTATGGGAGGATCAGGTTTTAAAGTTCAATACAAAAGTTTTATCCTGAATACATTCTTCTACTTTAAAGTTGGTCAGAAGATCATTAACCAGACCCGTATGGATACTGAAAAGATGTACAACTTCGACAACCAGAGTAAAGCAACCAATTACCGGTGGAGACGCGAAGGTGACATCACCGATATGCCAAGAGCCCTTTACAACAAGGGATACAACTGGCTGGGCTCCGACCGTTTTGTTGAAGATGGTTCCTACATCAGGTTAAAAAGTCTTTCATTAAGCTACCTGGTAAAACCGGAATTGTGCAAAAAGTTAAAAGTTTCGGATTTGAAATTCTATGCTACAGCCTATAACCTCTATACATGGACAAAATATTCCGGACAGGATCCTGATGTTGCACCACCTAACAGACCAGACGTTTTGCCAAAAGATTACAGCAGAACTCCTCCAAGCAAAAAAATCATGCTGGGTGTAAATGTTACATTCTAAAATTTAAAACTCAATTCAATGAAAAGAAATCATTCATACATACAGCTAACCATCGTAATTTTACTGATGACAATTGTTCTGTCGTCGTGTAAAGACTGGTTATCTATCGCTCCGGAAAATGATTTGATCAAGGAAAAATTCTGGTCAAAAACTGAAGATGTTAACGGATCGTTGGCTGCTACCTACAACGCTTTTCGCGATGCAGCGCTGGAATCCTTTATCTGGGGAGAACTCAGAGCCGACCTTGCAACCTTCGGAGGTAGCAGTTTTGGAAGTTATGCCAGTATTGCAGCCAGCGACATTAATCCAAACAATGGAGTAATCAACTGGAAAAATTATTACAGGGCCATAAATCTTGCCAATACACTGATGTATTACGACAAGGATGTATATGAAAAAGACGAGACCTTTACCTTGAAGATGAAAAATGGCGTTGATGCGGAAGCTTTATTTATCCGTTCATTAAGCTATTTCTATCTTGTTCGTATCTGGAAAGATGTTCCTTTGGTAATCGAACCGTCCATTTCCGACACCTCTGAACTTTTCCTTCCAAAAAGTCCGGAAAGTGTTATCGTGAAACAAATCATCAAAGACCTGCTGGTAGCAAAAGATCTGGCGTACCGCACCGAATTCCGCGGAGATGCTGCCCATCCAAAATATTTTAACGGCCGGGCCAACAAATATTCGATCATGGCTCTTTTAGCCGATGTTTATTTGTGGGATCAGCAATACCAGAAATGCAGCGATTACTGCGATTCGATAACCAACTCAGGTTTATACGATCTTGAATCCTACACCACCTGGTTTAATCTTTATAATCCCGGAAATTCGCCAGTTGAAAGTATTTTCGAGATTCAGTTCGATGACAACCTGGATAACCAGGAGAACCCGATTTACTACAATTTAATTCCAGTGACCGGAATGGCTCAGTTGTCGCTGACAAAAAATGTAACCACACTGCTAAATAAAGATGATCTCCGAAATTGTGTCCCGAACAATCCACTGTGGAAGTACCGTGGAATTGACCTGAACAGTTCGGTTGCCAGAGCACAAAGTTCAAGAGATGCCAACATGATTTATTACCGGTATGCTGATATTCTTCTGATGAAAGCAGAAGCTTTAACCGAACTTGACAGATTTGCTGAAGCTAACTCCTATGTACGCCTCACACTCGAACGTGCAGGAATGACACATACTGACATCACGGTTAAAAAAGATTTAAGAAAAGCAGTTCTGGACGAACGCGCCAGAGAATTCCTGATCGAAGGAAAAAGATGGTTCGATTTGCTTCGTGCAGCCAAAAGAAATCATTTCGAAAATAAACAGATCATTATTGACATGATCCTTTCGGGAGCCGACATTAAAAAGCAAGCCATCCTGCGGACAAAGGTATTCGACACCATGAGCTACTACCTCCCGATTCCCGAGCATGAATTAATTTACAATCAAAATCTGAAACAGAATCCGTTTTACGACAGGTAAGAACTTCCAAAAAATAGATATATGAAAAATATACCATTAAAAAAGATTGCAGGAGGAGGAGCCAAATTAATATTGCTGTTATTGGTAATGTTTAGTTGCACCCAGGAACCTGTATTGTGGAAAATCAACTCGGAAGAGCAGGTAATTGCTGAATACATATTAAGTAAACCTGAAAATTACACAGAATTTGGAAAACTATTGGAAAGTACAAATCTGACCAGTTTGCTCAGCACCCGTGGGCCTTACACCCTGTTTTTACCTAACGATGCTGCCATGAAAGCATACTATCAGGAAAAACAGACTTCTTTTGATCAACTTGACAATAAAGCAAAATTAAGACTGGTTTATAATCATCTTGTTTTAAACGAAATCGGATCAGGAGACATCACCCTGGGAGCCATTCGCGATACCAACGCCATTGGTGACTTTTTAGTAACTGAATTTTCAGGATCCGACATCATCGTCAATAAACATTCTAAAATAATCGACCGCGATATCCGTGCAGCGAATGGTTATATCCATGAAATCGATAAAGTAATTGATCCGGTGACCATCAGTGCCTATGATTATTTAGCCACCGATCCCAAGTATTCGATTTTTGCCGAAGGATTAAAAATGACAGGATTGAAAGATACCCTTCAGACCATTTCATTTCCTTACGGAAAGAAACAGGCACGAACCAGGTTTACAATCCTGGCCGTTGACAATGAAACATTTGCGCAGGAAGGAATTAAAAATGTGAACGATCTGGTAGCAAAATATACGAACAGGCCGGACAGTGTCAGATTTTTACAAAACGGTTTCTACAGGTACATGGAATACCACTGCCTTGGCGGTACTTATTATTTATCGGGACTGGATACCAGACTTTATCCAATCTTGTCGTACGACAATAACATCCTGGTAACCATCGATAACGATTACAAATTAAATCTCGATAAAAACACAGGTGAATATACCGGTTTTAAGGTGGAGCAATCAAACATCCCGGCAAAGAACGGAGCGATTCACACCATCAACAAATTATTGCCGGTTATTTTGCCCGACCCTACCGTGATCGTATTTGAAACGACCGATTATTTTGACCTCAAACAAGGCGATTATTACGGTAAATATTACATGAAATGGTCGGATGGACAAAACACTTTTGCCAAAATCAAATGGGGCGGAGACTACCTTCAGTACTATTACAAAAACCACGATGCACCAACCCAAATCAATTGGGACTGCCTGAATATGAACGGATTTTGGTGGATTGAAATTACGACTCCAAAAGTGATGAAAGGGAAATACAAACTTTCAGGATACGTTTGGTCAGGGAACATCGATTTTGAAGTTTATGTTGACGGAGTAAAATCTGCTCTTATAAATAAAACCGACCCGGATCGTGCCAATTGGGGAGAGTTTAACTGGAGCAAGACTGAAGAGCATAAAATAAAATTGGTTAATGTAAGTTGGGGTGTACTCTTTTGGGATACGGTCATATTTACGCCAATTGATTAATTTGAGTATCTGTCCAATAACCTAATATCGCTTTGAAATGACTAAAAAATACCACTTTGAAATGACAAAAAGATTTACATATTCAATCTGTATATGTCTACTTTCACTATTTTTTACCTGTACAAGCATTCAACCTGTTTGGGCTCAAAATGATGGAGTAAACATTAAAGGTGTTGTATTGGAATCAGGTACCGGTTTGCCCCTAAAACAGGTTTCAATTTCTGTTACCTCTACCGGAACATCATCGGAAACAGATGAAAAAGGAGAATTTATGATCATTGTTCCTGATAAACAGGCAGAATTAATCATCTATCTTCCCGGATATACGAAACGAAACATTTTTCTGAACGGACGTGACTTTTTAAACGTTTCCCTGGTTTCAACAGATTATAAATCATTTGATGATTCGTACAACAAGCCCCTGGGAACAGGTATTTTAAAAGACGAAAGTTATGCAGTCAATACCCTGACGGCAGATGAATTCAAACTATCGCAGGCCAGTTCGTTTGATCAGGTTCTGCAAGGCCGGATTCCCGGACTTTCAGTAACACAGCAATCAGGAATGCCCGGACACAAAACATTCATGAATATCAGGGGGGTTTCATCCCTGTATGGAAAATCTGAGCCCTTACTGTTTATTGACGGAATGATTCATGATTATACCTATGCAACAAACAGTCTGATGGAAGGATTTTCATTGAATCCACTGGATATTGTTGACATCGACGATATTTCTGACATTTCTGTTCTGAAAGAAGGTTCATCATTTTTAGGTGCTGCCGGTTCGAACGGTATTATTAATGTAAATACCGAACAAAAAGGTGAAACCAGTACAGTTATCAAGATCTCTGCTTACGGCGGAATGTCGATGACCCCAGCCAGTCAGGACGTATTAAATGCATCACAATTCAGAAATTATTTTGGTGAAATGTTAAATTCGCGCGGATTATCTTCATCCGAAATCAATGGAATGTATCCATGGCTGAACGGAAGCGCCGGAGTTAATGATTACTACAAATACAGCAACAATACCGATTGGCAGGAATCAACCTTTAAACCTGCATCTTTACAGAAATACCATTTCTTCCTGAAGGGAGGAGATGATATTGCAACCTACAACATCTCGACAGGTTACCTGCTACAGAAGGGATTATACGAAGAATCAAAATATTCACGCTTCAATCTTCGTATCAACGGAAAGATTAATATTACCGATAAATTTTCCATTACTCCAAATGCGAAACTTTCGTTAGCCGACAGTTATTCTGCAAATCATGGTTACAACACCTGGAAAAATCCTTTAACTTCTTCCTTGTTAATGCCTCCTATCATGACTGCATTTGCAAGAGACAATGCATCGGGTACACAGTTATCTTATCTGGATGATGTTGGTGTATTCAACGTAAGTAATCCAACCGCAATTATTACCAACGCCGTTGGAACAAACCGTAACTATCATTTCCTAAGTTCGATAAATGCCCAGTACAAAATCGGTGAACACCTGGTACTTTCGAATTTACTTGGTATCGACTTTAACAATTCACGCGAGAACATTTTCTTACCGAATGTTGGAATCATTCAGTTGCCTACCGATTCGGCAACCAACAGTCCGGGCGATTTTGTAAACGAATACCGTTCGAGCCAGAACCATGCCAACCTTGCCTATAAAAACAGGACAGCATCCGGTCACTCCGTTGATGCTCAGGTTGGATTCAGGTACATGAAAAACAGCTATAAATTTGATAAAGCCATCGACCTGAATACACCATCGGATGATTTCAAAAGTTTGGGGCAAGGTTCAAAATACACCTTCCTGCGCAGTTCAACCGGTGACGTGCGTGGATTGCTTTGGTTGTCGTATTATGGCAACTTAAACTATAGTTTCAGGGATAAATATTTCCTGAATACCATGGTTTCCTACGACGGAAATTCAGCGGTTAACCACACCAACCGTTTCAACATTTATCCTTCGTTAGCTGTGGCATGGCGGCTTTCATCCGAAAGTTTCCTTTCGCAGGCAAAATGGCTCGATGATCTGAAACTTCGTGCGTCATATTCCGTTACCGGAAACATGTTCAGCAGTATTTATGATTATTCGAAATTGTACTACACTTCACAAAGAATGAATAACACCGGTGTTATTATCCGCGAAGCCATTCCAAATGACAATCTGGAACTTGAAAAGAAAAATACAATCAATATCGGTCTTGATGTTTCGCTCCTGAAACAGGCCTTGAATCTGCATATTGACTACTACCAGTCGAAAGTGAACAACCTGATCATCGAACAGGAGCTGCCTGCATCTTTCGGATATACCAATTATTTCGACAACGGCGGGAAACTGGGAACAACAGGATTCGAGGTTTCTGCTGACACCCGGGTTCAGACCGGTGCGCTGACCTGGACCATTGGAGGTTCGGCAAGCAAACAGTTTACCGAAGTAAACAGCCTGACTTTCCTGAACCAGGATAATAAAAACATCATTACCTCGATTGAAGGCGGACAATTTATTACTTCGGTTGGAAATGCGGTGAATGCCTTTTACGGATATAAAACCAACGGAATATTTGCCAATGATGCAGATGCCAGCCAGTTTACCGGCCCCAAAGGAGTACCGATGGCAGCAGGTGATATCCGGTTTGTGGATACCGATGGCAATAAAATCATTAACGAAGCTGACAAACAAATCATTGGAAATCCAAACCCTACCCTATTCGGTGGATTCAATACTGCCCTTACCTATAAAAACTTCGAAATTTCAGCCCTCTTCAATTATTCGGTTGGAAACGACATTTTCAATTTCGTAAGATTCCAGGCTGAATCGATGGATACCTACAGCAACCAATTGACCAGTGTTTTGGGAAGATGGACTCCGTCGAATTCAGGAGCAACCATGCCAAGGGCTTCATTTGGCGATCCAACCGGGAATACAGTTTTCTCAGACCGATGGATTGAAGATGGATCTTATCTTCGTCTGAAACAGTTGACTGTAAACTACACTTTACCTGCCATTTTAGGTGCATACAAAGGGATCACCATTTACCTTACTGCAACCAACCTGTTAACTTTCACGAAGTATTCAGGATATGATCCGGATTTCCTTTATTCAAACAATCCATTTTACATGGGTGTAGATTACGGAAAAATGCCTCAGACAAAATCATTCATACTGGGCTTAAAATTAGATTTATAACAGGATAAATTCAGATAAAATGAAAAATACTTCAACATACAAATTTTACCAACTGGCTGCAATACTGGCAATTGTTTTTGCCAGTATATCCTGCAGCGATTCTTTCTTTCAGGAACCAGCCGGCGAAATGATTACTCCTGATCAACATTACAAGTCACTGACTGATGTCCAAACCTCTGCTGAAGGAGCAATTATTCCTTTACAGGTGATGCTACCCAATCTGGTGATGCTCGACGGACTCCGTTCGGATATGATGGATGTTACTGCCAACGCAGATGCCTACCTTCAGGCCATAAACAATCAGTCGTTTACGGTTGACAATCCATACCTCGATCCTTCAGGTTATTATAAAGTGATAATCAATGTTAATGAATTACTTGCCAACATTGATAAAGTGGCTTTGATCGACCGCAATTTCGATGATTTTTATCTTCACTATGTAAAGGGAGGATTGATCGGATTGAGAGGCTGGTCGTATCTGAATCTGGTTCGCCTTTATGGAAAAGCTGCCTGGATTACAGACAATGTCACATCGGTTCCTGAAAATCTTCAGCAAAACTTTTTAACCAAGGAGGTGTTAATCGATACGCTGATTAATCAGATAAAACCATACATCCACGACATCAATGCCGCGATTGAACTGGCTGAATTACACATTCAGAATTACCCGAACACCAAAGCGCTATTAGGCGAATTGTACCTTGAAAAAAATGACTACGCCAATGCCATAACCTATTTAAAAATGTCATGCGAAAGCTATGGAAATTCAACCGGCATGTTAAAAGTTGATAAAGGGTATACAAAAGAAGCATGGAAAAATATCTTCATCAATTCAGAATATGGTTCAACCGAGAATATTGCTCAGATTCCTTTCTCTTCAACAGCAGGACAAGTAAATCCTCTGCCCCAGTGGATGTTGTATTCTGATAAGTTTGTGGTTAAACCAACACAGCTGTTAATTGATTCTTTCAAAACTCAGATTCCTCAGGCAGGTAAAGTTTTAGGCGACATCTATCGTGGAATTGGAATCACCTTCGATACTACAAGTACCGGTGAACCTTACATCTCGAAATATTCACTCGATCAGGGCGAACCTTACAGTACGGATATTATTTTTTCAAGAGCAGCAGATGTTCACCTGATGTTAGCCGAAGCCCTAAACCGAAGCGGAGATTCCGAAACTGCCCTGATTCTGTTAAACGCCGGATTTGCGGGTGAAAAAGCCAAACCTGCCCCGTATTTTAAATGGAGTGCCAATCTTGGCGTGAGGGGTCGCGCTTTATTAAAAGCCAGGGTTGTGCCCGACAGCATCAACGGTGAACCATTATTGGATATGGCCAGGACCGAATACATCGAGGATTTGATTATGGATGAAAGAACGCTTGAGCTTGCCTTTGAAGGAAAACGCTGGTTCGATTTGGTTCGTGTAGCCAAACGCCGCGGCACTCCTGAATACCTGGCAAATAAAGTTGCAGCTAAATTCGAAGCTGCAGATCCTGCAAAAGCATCTGCAATCCGCTCAAAACTGTTAAATGAAGCAAACTGGTACTTACCACTTAGTAAATAATTAAAGAATCACCAGAAAGGAATTATACTGAAAATTCCTTTCTGGTGATTCTTTATCTTACTTTTGGTATTGTTTTCTGTTTGATATGCATCAAAAAAAACAAATTCAAATATTTCCATTTCACGGAAATACCACAAACAGAACTGATATCAGAAAAAGTTATTTTTAATCTTTTTGCGATACGGAATTGATTTACCGGACAATAAAAGTGATCGAGTAAAACATATTGTATTAAGAATTTTTATATTGAATAGTTTAAGCTATTCAGCAAATTAATTCTGAATAAATGCTTAAAAAGGCCAGTAAAATAAGGCCAATTTATTTTACTAATTTGTTGGAAGGAAATTAAGTTTTAATATATTTGTTACTCTAACGTTAATTATTAATTAAATCTACACACTATGAGAAAAATCTTTACTTTTTTACTAAGTACATTAATGGTTACCACACTGATGGCACAACGGCCAGAAGCGGTAATTCAAAAAGCCGGTGAGGTTAAACCGGTTATTGATGGTGTTTTGGACGATTTGTGGGAGACAGTAGAAAAGCATAATGTTGACAAACCATTTGGCACGGAAGTCCCAACATTAGGCGATGAAGGTACTACCTACTGGAAAGCTCTTTATGACGATGCCGGAATGTACATCATTATTGTTGCCAACGATGATGTTTGGTATCCATATACAGGTACCGGTAATGCCTGGGAGTTTGACAAAATTGAATTGTATTTTGACACCAACTACATTCTGAATGACGGAGTTGGCGGTCAGGGAGGCACTTCTGGTAACAGACAAATTGCTCCGGATCCTGATTTAACTGCTCTGGATGGAACAATGAAAACTCAGACAGTCCTTGGTGGTGTTGTTAATTATGCCTACAAAGTAGATGGAACCGTTTGGACGACAGAATGGTTTGTGCCTTGGGAATCAATTCCTGATGGAACCGGTGCTTTATTTGACAAAGCAGGTACCATGGGATTTGATGTGAACATTGCAGACAATGATAATGATGGTTCAAATCGTAAACGTGCCATGTGGGCTAATGTTGGTACAATAAACGAAAACTGGAACAACATGGATGACGCAGGCCACCTTACTTTCGAAGGTGCTGAAAGCATCCTGATTTCGGAAATTGTACTTACTGGTGGTGATGCCATAACTACCGACAACGGAACTTCCATAATTACTGTAACTATTGATCCGGTAAATACAACTCAGGCAATTAAATTTAAAATTACTGAAGGCGCAGGTTTAGCTACAATCAACAAAGAAGGTGTTGTTACAGCCATTAAAGATGGTGTTGTAAAAGTTAAAGCATTTTCATCCGACGATTTTGTTGAATCTAATGAAATTACTATCAATATTTCAGGCCAGGTTGTTACCATGAACGAAGTTAGCTATATTAAAGATGGTAATTTTGATTTGTCGGAAGGTGAAAAAGCCAGCGCTGCCTGGGAAGGTGGAGCTGTAATTGTTGATGGTGTTTGCACCATTACCAACCCAACAGCCGGTGCTAATCCTTGGGATTATACGATTGGACAGGTTGTTAAAATTCCTGAAGCAGACAAAGGATTGGCCTTTGTTTTGACTGCAAAATTATGGGCTGCCGAAGCACGTATTTTTGACCTCGATCTTGAACTGATCGGTGGTAATTACGAACGTTTTGGTGACACTCCAGATGCAAGATCTTCCGATGGCAAATCACAATGGAGATTGGATTTGACTACTGAACCAACAACTTACACCTTTGAAATCACTGGTTTTCCAAGAATGGATACCAGAGCTCAGAAGTTCAATTTATTTGCAGGTATGGCAACTCCTACTGTATTTGTTGACAATGTATATCTCGTAACTAAAGCTGACTACGATCTGTACAAAAATACATCAGTAAAAGAGATCAGTTCAACTGAGATGAAAGTTTATCCTAATCCTGTTGGATCCAGCAATGAATTGATTGTTTCATTAGCTTCTTCAAAAGTAAAAATTGGAATCTACAATTCTATCGGTCAGAAACTGATGGAGAAAGATGCCAACGGAAGCCTGGTTAAATTTAATGTAAGCAGTCTTGCCAAAGGAATGTATTTCGTACGCTTAAGCGACGGTACAAGCCAGAAATTTATCCGGTAATTGTTCAAATACAATAATCCTGAAAGGCTTTGCAAATCTGCAAGGCCTTTCTTTTTGATTGAAACTTTTATCTCCTTTGTTTTCATCCTCTATCCAAAATAAATTCCGGAACATTTTGCCTTGGTGATGAACTTTAAAAACAGATTCAAATTGGTATATTTACGGTCATTCAGAAATAAGTTTCATCATCGAATGCAGATAAAATCAAACTTTACAAAAAAAGAACATACCGATTCAGGATTGGCACTTCTGCTTCTGACCTTAGTTGCAGGCCTGTGGTTTAAGAAAGAGCTGGCTTTGCAATTTGCCATTCCGGAGGTACTGATATTACTTGTTGCCCCTGTACTCATTTATCCTTTTACTTTCCTTTGGCTCAATGTTTCAGAAATCATGGGCAAACTCATGTCCAGGATTATTCTGTCTGTCGTTTTCTTTGTGATGGTCTGGCCGGTTGCACTCATCCGCCGGGCTATGGGGAAAGATACGCTGCGATTAAAAAGTTTTGGGGAAAGTTCCGGATCGGTATTTACTGAACGCAAACACACCTGGTCGAAAGCAGATTTAACGACACCATATTAATAAAACACCTAACAAGAATGGAATTTTTAAAAGACCTTTGGCAGTTTTTAAAAACAAGAAAGAAATTCTGGCTTTTGCCGTTAATTATCGTACTGCTCTTTTTTGCTGTAATTATTGTTTTTACAGCAGGAACAGCCATTGCTCCTTTTATCTACAGTATTTTTTAACCATGGGAAAAGCTGTTTTAGGAATTTCCGCTTTTTACCACGACAGCGCTGCAACCCTGGTGCAGGAAGGGAAGATTGTTGCTGCAGCCCAGGAAGAACGGTTCACGCGGAAAAAGCATGACAACGGTTTTCCGGCGAATGCCGTAAATTATTGTCTGAAGGAAGCAGGAATAAATGCCGACGACCTGGAATGCATCATTTTTTACGATAAACCTTTCATCAAATTTGAACGTCTGCTCGAAACTTATCATGCTTTCGCGCCCAAAGGATTAATAAGTTTCATCAACGCTATTCCGGTCTGGTTAAAAGAAAAACTCTTCCTGAAATCGCTCATCAAAAAACAATTGAAATTAATTGGGCTGAAGAAAGATGTACCGGTTCTTTTTTCGGAACACCACCTCTCACATGCAGCCAGTGCATTTTATCCTTCGCCTTACGAAGAAGCCGCAATTTTAACCATCGATGGTGTTGGTGAATGGACCACAACTGCCATTTCGCACGGAAAAGGAAATACAATTACTATTCTTAAGGAATTACATTTTCCACATTCCATCGGATTGTTGTATTCTGCCTTCACTTATTACTGCGGATTTCGGGTAAACAGCGGCGAATACAAATTAATGGGCCTGGCTCCCTATGGCAATACCTCTTCAGGAGAAACCGAAAAATATAAAAAACTTATTTTATCGCATCTTGTTGATGTTCGTGCCGATGGCTCACTCCTCCTGAATATGGACTATTTCAGTTTCGCGACGGGTTTAACCATGAGCAACAATAAAAAATGGGCAAAACTATTCGGGATTGAACGACGCGGCGAAGAAAGTGAAATTACACAACCCTATATGGATCTGTCTCTGGCCATCCAGCAGGTGACCGACGAAATTGTTCTCAAACTGGCACGTACGGCACAGGAACTTACCGGTTGCGAAAATCTGGTGATGGCCGGAGGAGTTGCCCTAAACTGTGTATCGAACGGTAAAATCTACGAAAGCGGCCTGTTCCGAAATATCTGGATTCAACCTGCTGCCGGTGATGCGGGTGGTTCTCTGGGAGCGGCCTTAACTGCAAGTTATCAGTTTCTGGGACTGCCCCGGATTGTTGAAGCTGCCGATTCGATGCAGGGCGCTTACCTGGGATCATCATTTTCGGATCAGGAAATACAGAAACTGATCAACCGGTATGGCCTCTCTCCCACTCATTTCGAAAACTTTAATGATTTAGCCCAGCATACGGCAACGCTTATTGATTCCGGAAAAGTAATCGGATGGTTTCAGGGACGGATGGAATTCGGGCCACGCGCACTCGGAAACCGAAGCATCATTGGCGATGCCCGGAATCCGGAGATGCAGAAAAAAATGAACCTGAAGATTAAATACCGCGAAAGTTTCCGGCCATTTGCACCGGCCATTCTGGAAGAAGATATTGCGCAGTATTGCCAATACGATGTTCAGTCGCCTTATATGCTTTTAGTGATGCCGGTTGTGGCGCAACGCTGCAAAGCGCTTCCTGAAGATTTCGATACAGGCAGTCTGTTCAACCGCCTGTATTTCGAACGCTCCGATTTGCCGGCCATAACGCATGTTGATTATTCGGCCAGGGTGCAAACGGTGAGCAAAACAACCAACGAACGGTTCTGGAAACTGATCAGTGCTTTTAAGAAACTAACCGGTTACGGAATCGTGATCAACACCAGTTTCAATGTGCGGGGCGAACCAATCGTAGAATCGCCGCATGATGCTTTGCGATGCTTTGTAAACACCGAAATTGATTACCTGGTGATCAACAATTACCTGTTTGATAAATCCGGGATGAATCAGCTCAAATCTGAACTCTCCGTAAATTACCGGTTTGCACCGGATTAAACCAGGCCACCTGAGATAAGCTACTTTTATCTTTAGCTGCTAGTGGTAACCATCAAATTATCTATTTCTTTGGTCATGAAAAAAAATAAATCAAACGCGCCGGCTCCACTGCCAAAAGGCAGAAAAACAGCATTCAGCATCATTGCCATTTCGCTTCCCTTTGTTCTGCTCGTGCTTCTTGAAATCGTTCTGCGAATTTCAGGATACGGCGATAACCATTCACTTTTTATCCAGCATCCGGACAGGGAATTTCAGAAATACCTGGTGGTTAACCCTGAAATCGGGAAAAAGTATTTCAGCAACATGCCTTATTCCGAACCGGCAAAAGACCTGTTTCTAAAAGAAAAACCTGCGGATATCTTCCGGATTTTTGTCATGGGAAGTTCGACTGTGGTTGGATTTCCGTATGACAACAACCTGATGTTTTCGCGCATTCTGCAGGAACGTTTGCGAGATGCCTATCCGGATAAAAAGATTGAACTGGTGAATACGGCGATCACTGCAATCAACAGTTTCACGCTGGCTGATTTTATGCCCCAGATTTTAAAGCAAAAACCCGACGCCATACTTTTTTATGCCGGGCACAACGAATTTTACGGCGCCTTTGGCATTGGTTCGAACGAAGCATTCGTTTACAATCCGCTGTTCATTCGCTTGCACCTGAAACTGCTTGATTTCCGGATTTACCAGCTCACTATCAATACAATCGGACATATTTCAGGACTATTTAAAGACCTAAGTTCCAAAGAGGATCGAAAAGGAACATTGATGTCGAAAGTGGTAAAAGATGCCAATATTTACTATGGAAGTAAAACCTACAAAACAGGCATCGAAAATTACGAACGCAACCTGCGTTCAATGCTCGAAATGGCCAAAGCGAACCAGGTTCCGGTTTTTATCAGCGATCTGGTCAGCAATCTGCGCGACCTGAAACCATTCAAATCGGAAAGTACAGCCGACCTGAAAGGAGCTGATGAATATTACATTACGGCCGTAAAATTCGATCAGCAGGGCCAATTTGACAAAGCCCATGAGAATTACATTCTGGCCCGTGATTATGACTGTGTGAGGTTTCGGGCCTCATCCGACATCAATACGATCATTCAGGAATTAGCCGATCGGTATCAGGTTCACTATGTACCTACCCTGAAACTTTTTAATTCGAATTCACCTAACGGAATTCCTGGCAACAATTTGCTGACTGAACATGTGCATCCAAATATTTCCGGAGAATTTCTGCTTTCCGAATCGTTTTATCAGGCGATCACCCAATCGAAACTCATTTCCGGAGAAATAAATACGCAAACCGAAAAAAGCCTGAAAAACTTCATCAAAGATTATGGATATTCAGAACTGGATTATTTAATCGGGAAACACCGGATTACCAATCTGAAGTATCATTGGCCATTTATTGACGACAGCCAAAATTACATCGATTACCGGCAGATTTACAAACCTTCGGGACGGGTTGATTCGCTGGCTTTTAATGTGATGGCAAAACAGTCCATGACATTGAAAGATGCGCACGAACAACTGGCCGAAATGTATGAGAAGAAGGGCGATTTCATGAACGCTTTTAAGGAATACAACAGCCTGACGGAGATCAGTCCGTATCTGGGAGTTTATTTCAGGAGAGCGGCGGATTGTTTGCTGAAGATGAACGACCTTCCGGAGGCACAGCACTATTACGAACGCTCAACCGAATACATCGACTCGAGTTTTTACGCACACTACCGAGCCGGTGAAATTTGCATGTTTAAAAATGATTTTGAGAAAGCGGTGGTTCATTTTCAGAAAGCTCAAACAGCCGCCGACAAACAGGAAAAAGAGAAAGCTTTGCTGAAAATTTATCAGGCACTCATCTACTTAAAACAGGAAAAAGACGGACAGGAAATTGCCGCATATTTCAGAAAAAATTATCCAAACCGTCAGATTCCACTAACGCCAAGAAGTTTCACTTACCTGAATTACATTCCGGATCAGATCAGGGAAAAAGTGGATGAAGCACGAAAACTGGCCGAAATCCAACAATACGGTAAGTCAATTCAATTGCTTGAAGAAACACTTGAAACAAAAGATTCACCGGTCGTTTACCGGCTGCTGGGAGAATTTTGTTTCAGGAACAAGGACTACGAAAAAGCCAGACAATATCAGGCCAAGGCTTTTCCAGAATTCAAATTCGAAGTGCAGTTTCTCGAATATTGTTTTCTGACCAATCTGGCTGCAAATAAACCGGAAGAAGCTAAAAAAGTACTCGAACAATTGAAAAAGACAGATCAGGGTTACACCGGCATTTCGCGCCTTCAGGAAATTCTTAACCAGTTTAATCCCGTCAACCCAACGGCACAAATCGAAAAAATGTAAGGCAAACTTATTTCTTTTTCAGATGGTCCCGCATGTAAACGGTATCAACCGCATCATCGAGCGAAACCGGTTTTGCTACCGAAAGGATCAACTCGCGAAGATCGAAAGGCGATGGTTCAACGGCTCCGGTTATCAACTCCGGAATATTGTAATTGATCAGGAACGAATCGTAAAATCCGGGATCTTCCTGCGGAAGAACGAATGGCTTCGATGGATTTCCTTCGTTGTCGAAATAGCAAAAAAACGGACGGGTAAAAAGTTCATCAATTCGTTTGCTGCTAAAAACAAACCATCGCCCCGAACTGCTCCAGCAATGGTAACTGTCGGTGGTTTTCGGGCTGTTGATGTCCATTTTTTTATACTGGCCGGTCTGAAGATCTAAAAGATAAAGATCGGCATCGGGATAGTGAATGGTAAAATAACCATGTTCCGCAGCGGTAAACATGAGGTATTTGCCATCCGGAGAGATTTTGGGGAAGGTGATGCTTTTTCCCAATTCTCTCGACGAAACAACCGTATCCACCTTTCCCCAGACATTTTTCTCCACATCATACCGAATCCGAAGTAAATCGTACCGGGTATGAACTTCCGATTCGTAATCGGTAACGGCAGGTGCACTGATGAAATACAAATATTTGCCGTCGGGCGACCAGTTTGGCAAATTCTCACGCGAATCGGTTGAAACCAGCGGCGAAGTGCTGACGATGTTTTTCTCTGCGTCGAAAACAATGATATCCGAAGCAGCATCGGTAACTTCAATCCGGATATCTTTGGAGAAAAAGCGCTGACTGATCCGGTTCACCGAATAGGCAATGTGTTTTCCGTCAGGATGCCAGTTCGGATAACCTCCGGGCGACAAGGTATATTTGGTCTTCGAATTAATCTTTTTCAACTTTCCGCCTTCGTAAATAACCGTTCCGGCGTTGGTGGCCCGCACATGCACCATCATGCTTTTCGGATCGTTTCTTGAAAACGAATGACAGTTGACGCAGGTATTGTCGATCGTTTGATTGTCGATCACTGCCGATTCGTCGAAATTCTCCAGATTTCGCTGGTAGATTCCCATTTTCGACCACATGACATATCCGGTATTGATCAGGCGGTAAACCAGGTGATTGTCGATTTCTTCCTCAGCCACCCTGTTGACAATCGTTTTGAATTTTTGTAACTGTCCATTTTCGTTCCGGACAAAAACATCCACATTGATCTCGCCGCCTTTGGCCGTTTGCAGCAATTCGTGCCATTTGCTGATGTTGATTTCGATGATTCCGTCGCTACTTTCAACGGTTATTGGCAAATTATCCTCTACCGAAAACCGGGCAACAAAAAGATCGCCCTTTTCCTTAATCGCAAAATTCAGTGGGGCGATGTTGGGCGGAATCACAATTCCGGTGTAATCAGGAAAAATAACGGGCAGCCGATCGACCTGCACCGAATGGCTTAAATCGCTTGTGCATGAATTTGCCGCAACGATTACGAGAAATATCAAAAAAGTATGCAGTTTCTTAATCATCGAATTTCTGTCGTTTAATTTGCACTTTGGTCACTTTAGGGCTCAAACATTTCAGGTAATACCAGTATGTTTTTCCGAATTCGTTTTTGAGAGCTTTTTGCGCGGCCTGCCAATCGGTACCAAAGGGTGCCATCGCTTTGATGAAAGACCTGAATTTTTCCTGACTTTCACGGGTAAACTGAACATCGCCGGCTGCAGGCATTTTTCGGGCCACATAATAATACAATACCAGCGCTTCGTCCCAGGCACGGGGCAAAGGATATTTCCTGAAGGTTGGATGCCCGTTCAGTTGGCTGACAAATAAGCCCAGATCGCCATCCAGTAAAATTGAACTTTGCAGGTACTCGAATGCCATGTCATTTGCCGGATTTGCATCCAGCATTTTAACCAGTTTCAGTTGATGAATACTGGCTGTAAAAGATTCCGAAGGTTCGAAATTGCGCTTTGATGCCAACTCCGGATCTTTGCCAACCAATGTAGTATCCTGAATATAGGCCCGGTATTTTGCCACCCAGTTTTTGTACAGCAGATTCTGATCAAGCCGGTTCAGGAATTTCTCAGCCAGCCTGTATTTCCCATTCACCAGGTTAATCTCCACCAGCCGTTTCATCAGCCGCGGGCTGTTCGGGAACATCGTCTGAGCTTCGAAGGTCCAGTGCTGCGATTCGTGCATAAAACCCAGATCATAATACTGGTCGCTGCAAATAAACGGCACATCGCTGGTTACAGTTCCATCCACAAACAAGCCCGAAGACCCTGCCAGTTGCGGATACTGAAAAAGACTGTCGGCCAGGTTCCCGGTATTGGCCAGCGCCCGGTTGTATTCCACGTTCGTAAACAAATCGTAATCCGGAATATTTTTTGCCGTTTCGATCACCTGAGCCCAATCGCGGTTTGCCGCCGAAAACGAAACAAACAACTGATTCTTTTTCACCTGATCGACAGAATAATGAACACCAATTGTTCCAGTTAAAACAATCAGCACAAACTGTCCGGCCAGCCAAAAAATGGGCGCTAATTTTTTCCTGTTTTTTCCTGAAAGCGTCGCATCCGGAATCAGCTCTTTCGGTTCTTTAGACTTTGCTTTCCTGTTTCTGAAGAAATAAAAAAGTAAGGCCAGAAGCAACGATACAGGAAGAAATGAATACAAAGCATACAATTTAAAATCAGGAACATAAGAAATAATCAAAGGTGTTTTGCTGTGAGTAACCGAATAAAGCAGCGGAAAATTGACCAGGAAAAAATACTTGTAAGCGATCCAGGGCATCACTCCTGAAAACCCGGCAAAGATGGGCAGAATCAGAAAATCGGTTTTCGAACCCGAAAACCTGATCTGAATTAATATTGCGGAAATGGCAAAAACAAAAAGTGCTGCACCACCGGCCAGGTAAAACAAAAGCACGCCCATCAGGAATAAAAAAACATATCGCAACCTCGAAAATTTCAGGATTAGGCGGGTAAAAATCCAGACAAAACCAAAGGTAATGAACAATCGGATGCTGGCATAAAACGGATAATAATAGTTGCATTGAACCAATAACGACAACAAAAGAACCGAAGCAAAAACAGAAAAACTCAATTTTACCTGACCGGCAATTCGTTGTACCAAATCAACGGCGATGATACCCAAAAGTGAGGCAAAGAAAACGATCAGCAAGCTGCCGATCCATTTGAAATAAAAGAATTGCACTACGAATTCTGAAAAATAATCGGCAATTCCGCCGGGATATCGCGAAAACTGATGGAAAAAGGAACCTTCAGTCAGAAAGGCGGATTGTTGTACGAAATAGTGCAATTCAGGATTTATCCCGGAGGCAACAAACCACCAGGCAAGAATTGAACTTAATAAAATCAAAAGCTTTTTAATGAGCTGAAAATTAAAATGCATGAGAAATAGATTAATCAGCGTTTATCACTTAGTACAACTCCATCGGTATCAAAATTTAAGTCCCAACATTGAAAACCTGCAGACGAATCGAAGATAAATTGCTGCATTTTCCGGCCGGAAAACTTAAAATAACAGCCATAAATCTATAATAATATTTCAAGCTTAACAAGATTGCATAGATCCAACTCCAACAGAAAAAAAAACCTGAAAATAAAAGATAATCCACTATCATTCAGATCGAATAAAACAGCAGCTACTCTCCAGCCATGTCAGAGTAATTATCAATTGCAGCTTTTCACCGTCGATCATCTCTTTTTTGGTTATCAATGAATTCCATATTTTCTTAACTTTCGCTTTTTACAGTTGGTCCTTTATGGCAAAATCTTCGTTTTTCAACCGAATAATTAATTTTCTCCGGAAGCTAATTTGGATCTTTGGAGCATTTTTTCTGGTACTACTTGTGCTCAGTTTCACCAATCTGCCATTTTGGGGTTATTACTGGCTCGGAACCAGCGAATCGAAAATCGCAGAAAGGCCCGACTTTATTGTTTTGCTAGGCGGGGGCGGAATGCCCAGCGAATCGAACCTGATGCGTGCCTTTTTTGTACATCGGGCTGCAGCCAAATCACCCGACAGCAGGATCATCATTACAATCCCGGGTGATACCGCCGACACCAGCAGCACGGCCCGGCTGGTTGCCAACGAATTGATTGTAAAAGGAATTGAACGCAACCGCATCTATTACGAAGAACTGGGGAAAAATACCCGGTCGCAGGCCCTGAAACTGCAAACGTTTCATGCTGAAAACTTAATCAATAAACCCATCCTGCTGGTGACATCGCCCGAACACATGCGGCGTGCGGTCCTGACTTTCAGAAAAGCCGGGTTCAAACGGGTATCTGCCCTTCCCGCCTTCGAGAATGCTCTGGAAGCCGACCTGGTTTTTAAAGATGATGAACTGGGAGGCAACAAAGTCCTGATTCCGGATGTCGGTGGAAACACAACCGTTCGTTACCAGTTCTGGAACCATCTGAAATACGAAATTCTGATTGCCCGCGAAATTGCCGCCCTGGGCTATTACAAACTTCGCGGCTGGATCTGATCAGAATATTCATTCCTACATAAATTTCCGGACAGGACATGTCCTGTCCACCTTCCTCCGGATTTTTCTGGTTTGGACATATCCCAAATAATCTGTGTTTTCAGCCGGAATATGTCTTGTTCAGCCTATGTTTTCCACTGGAACATGTCCTGTTCAATTGTGTTTACGGTCAGGACATATCCTGACCGTACTATAGTTTAGAACCGGATGTTGTATTTCAGCTTCAAACGAAGGGCGCTTTCATTCATGATCCACCGGTCGGTTGGTTGCGACCAGCCCGAAGTCCAGGCCAGGATGATTTCGTTTCCCGGTTTTAAAATCCACGAAAAACGCGACTGCCAGCCCATTTTTTCTGATGCATTGTCGTACTGGAAATAGTTATAAAGGGTCAGTGTCGGGCTAAACAGCACATTGACATACATCTGGTAAATCTTCGCGGTAAAATCGCCTTCAGGCAAAGTAACATGGTTGAGCGAATAATTTCCGCCAACAAACAAAGGAACAGCCACTTTGTAATTGACGGTTAATTTCAGGTCGTTTCGTTTGCCGTTGTAAAAATCGCCGGTTCCAAAACTTGCCGCTCCAGCCAGATTTCGGCTTCCGGCCGTTGTCAGCAGGATATTCTGGTACCAAAAAGTATAATCATTCTTAGGTATCACGAAACCGGCAAAAATTGGAAAGTCTTTGGCCAGCAATTCATATTGCTGATTTATCGAATAACTGAGTTCTTCTCCGGATTTAAACCGGATACCGAGTGGCGAGAATTTCAGTTCGCGGGTAACCATTACATTCTCGAAGTTCGTCAGGTAATTAAATCCGGCACCACTTTTTACCTGAAGAATCCCCCACTTTCCGGGGCGCGGACCGACAGAAAAATTTCCGTAGGACTGTTTGATGTTGGTTCGCGGTACAAAACCAAGTCCGGCCACAAAATTTTCGGCAACCTCAAAATGGCCCAGTCCGAAGGATAAAAAGTCGTTGGGGAAAGCCAGGTCGGCACCCCAGGAAGTATTGTTTTCTTTCTTCCCATGTGTATCCGAAATCAGGCCAAACAAGGTAAAAACCAGATTTTTGTTTTTCTGAAATTTTGAAGTAGCCAGTTTGAGATCAAAACCACCGACTTTATTATCATCTGTCGAAACCGCATTACCCAAAGTACCAATAATTCCAACCGACGATTGAGCGCCCAGATTGTGACTTATTCGACCTACGGTTAACTGCGAATTTCCATAATCGCGCTGATCGCTGATGTGCATCATCCCAATGTTCCAGTTCTTTTGCTGACCGGTAATTTTTGCTGCATACCGCACCGGCAGCATATTTCCGGAGTTATCAAGCCCCAATCGTCGGGAGAAAAACGGCACGATCGAATTCCGGTACGAATTGTTGTCATCTCCTTCAATTCCAAATTTAAAATAGTTGGAACCATCCAGAAAGAAGTCGCGCTTTTCCGGAAAATACAATCCGAACCGGGTCAGATTAACCTGACGGTCATCGACTTCGGTTTCAGCAAAATCAGTATTGATCGAAAGAGAAGCTTTGAGACTGGGTGTTACCTGATAAAACAAATCAAGACCACCATCAGCCGAATATTCATTTTTTTCGCCCTTTACAGTATTCATTCCGCCAATGGCATAAGGGGCAATATCGAGCCCGATGCCCTGAGTAATTCCTTCCAGACCTTCCAGAGTTCCTGAATCGGAAATCTGAAACCGGTGCGTATTCAGGTTGGCAACCGGCCAGTACGATGCTTCCAGCTTGCGTTTGATGTTCCGGATCAGTTTCATTCCCCAGATGGCATTTTCAGGATTAAATCCAATTGTTTTGAATGGAATAGCCAGTTCAGCCTCCCACCCTTCGCTGTTTAGGCTCGATTTTCCATTCCACAGCGCATCCCATTCCTTGTTCATCGAGGCTCCGTTTTCGCTGATTAACGCATCGCCAATCGAACCGCGCGGCCCGATCTGGAACCAGTATCCGTTGCGGTGATCGAGGTAGGTATCCAGAATGATCTGCACCCGGTCGTCGTTTCCCAGACTCACGTCACGGGCCATTTCCTTGGCAGTTATTTTTGCCGGATCATCGTAGCACTTCACGGCGAAATACAGAAAATTGTTGTCATAACAGACCGAGATAATGGTTTTCTCCGAAACCGGCAGGCCCGGATCCGGCTCCCGCTGCACAAACTCGCTAATGTGAAAGGCCTGCTCCCAGACGGCTTCGTTGATGTGTCCATCGATGGTTGGCGGAGTGGAAACACGGATTGCTTTTGCTGAACTCTGAGCCAAAGCAGCTTCAACACTAAAAAACAAAACAAGTACGACAGTAAAAATTTCAATTTTTTTCAAGGGAATATATCTATTGGTTTAGGTTTCAAAACTGGTTCATTGCGAAAGCCCACGAAAATAGTAATTAAAACCTTTAAACCAATTAAGTGTTTCATAATCCCGAAGCAATCCATTTTTTTATATCTTCGTTTTAACCAAACCTTTATCTTATGAAAAAGCACTATCTGTCTGTTGTATTTTTTTTTACTTCCATGTTGCTTTTTGCGCAAACTGAAGAAAAAGAAGAGTTAATTAAGGAAAACTGGAATTTTGGAGCCTTACCAACGATCACCTTTGATACCGATCTGGGATTTCAATATGGCGCATTGGTTAATTTGTATGATTACGGTGATGGCAAACGCTTCCCAAAATACAATCATTCTCTTTATTTCGAAGTTTCACGATTCACCAAAGGAAGTGGAATCAATCGTTTTTATTACGATTCCGATCAACTGATCAAAGGATTGCAGACTTCGGTCGACTTGAGTTATCTATCCGATCAGGCCTACGATTTCTACGGATTTAATGGATACGACGCAGTTTATCAGCCCAACTGGATCGATGACACTCAGGCATCTGATATATACAAAACCCGGATGTTTTACAAATACGACCGGAAACTTTTCCGCTTCAAAGTCGATTTACAGGGTAAATTATATGGCGATCATTTTCGCTGGACAACCGGATTCAATCTTCAGAATTTTGCCATCAAAAGCGTAAATCTGGATAAGTTGAACAAAGGCAAGGAAGGCACCGATGTTTTACCAGCGGTGGATGGTTTGTACGAAAAATATCAGGATTGGGGAATCATCTCAGCAAAGGAAGCAAACGGAGGATTTGTTCCAACAGTAAAAGCCGGCATTGTATACGACAGTCGCGATAACCGTCCGAATCCGATGAAAGGCGTCTGGACCGAAGCTGTGCTAGAAGGAGCACCTGAATTTTTAGGTTCCGAAAGTTCATTTCTGAAACTCAGTTTAATACACCGCGAATATTTTACGCTGGTGCCTAAAAATCTTTCGCTGGTATACCGTCTGGCATACCAGACCACTTTAGCCGGAACAACTCCTTTTTATTACCAGTCGCAGGTGATAACTTCGGTGTTAACCGGAGCTCTTTCCGAAGGTTTGGGCGGTGCCAAAACATTACGTGGAATTCTTCGGAACCGGGTTGTTGGGGATGGATTTTTCTACGGGAATGTTGAAATGCGTTGGAAAGTTGTTCGTTTCAACTGGATAAACAATAATTTCTATCTTGGATTGAACGGATTTACCGATTTTGGTAAAGTGACCAAAATGATCGATCTGCCTGCCGGAATCATGAATAATCCGGACAGTAATTATTTCAATTCTGATTCTGAAAAATTCCATTCATCCTTTGGGGCCGGATTACGAATTGTGATGAACCAAAACTTTGTGATTGCAGCCGATTACGGAATTGCGGCAAACAAACAGGATGGAACTTCAGGAATGTATATTGGGCTGAATTATTTGTTTTAATCGATTGTATTCATCAACAAATTTTGAATATAAAAAGGTCATTCACGAACGTTGAATGACCTTTTCCTTTTTGCTGAATTGTTATTTCTGCCGGATTAATATCCCGGATTCTGTGTCATTTTGGGGTTCAGATCGAGTTCATCCTGCGGAATAGGGAAAATCTCGTTGATGTTTTTCCTGAATTGCCCACCTTTTCCGGTTTTCCATTTTGTTGCATAACGGTGAAAATGTGCCTCCGAATCTCCCCACCGGATAATGTCGTAAAACCGCTTATTTTCCATAGCCAGCTCCACGCGGCGTTCGTGCCTGACGGCCTGGCGCAGTGTTTCCATGTCGTTGGAAACCACTTCAGGCAACAAATTGGATTTATCGTTATTTGCTTCCCAGTAATTGTAATTCAGAAAATCATAACCGGCATACTGATCCTTGGAAACCTGGTATTTATTTACATTTTTAAACGCAACTTTTTTGTCGTGTGCACTACTCTGACGTGCTCTGCCGCGTACCCGGCTTAAAGAATTCCGGGCTGCTTCCAGGTCGCCATTTTCGCAGGCAGCTTCAGCATGAATCAGCAACACTTCAGCAAACCGAATGATTTTAAAATTAAAAGGCGCATCTGAAGAGTCGTAGCCAACCCGATCAGCAGGTGTTATAAAAACCTTTCTGGAACACAAATGCGACGGACTGTACTGGTTAAATTCCACTTCGCCTTCAAAAATATCGCCATCAAAAATGATGGTATGCACCAAACGCGGATCGCCCGGTTCAAATTCTGCAAGCAAATCCAGCGTCGGACAATTAAAACCCCAACCGCCTGCATTGCGGCTGCGGCAAAAGACCGGGACCACAGTTCCTTCATTTTCATCGCCCCATCCGGTATTGGTTGATTTATGCGGAATCTCCAAAACCGACTCAATCCCAAATTCAGTTGTATGAATCTGAAATAAGTCCTGATATTCATTTTCGAGGCCGTATTCGCCGGAATTAATGACTTCAGCAGCTTCAGACTCAGCCAATTCCCATTTTTTCTGAAACAAATAGACATTGGCCAGCAAGGATTGTGCGGCACCTTTTGTGATTCGCCCCAAATCGGATTTCGAATATTGCGATTTTAAAGGCAAATGATCACGGGCAAAAATCAAATCCTGCTCAATTTGGTTCCAGATGGTTGCTTTGTTTGATTTTGGCAAATGATATTCTTCCGGAGAAAGGGTTTTTGTTACCAAAGGAACTTCGCCGAACAAGTTAACGAGATAAAAATAAAAATGAGCCCGGATAAACCTGACTTCACCTATCAGCCTGTTCTTGAGCTGTTCGTCCATGTTAATGTCCGATATGTGGGTTATGGTATTGTTTGCATGGTAAATGGCAGAGAAACAAACATTCCACATTCCACGGCACGACAAATTATCCGACCGGGTGCGGAAGTATTCCAGATCTTTCACAAAAGGCCGGTCGTTGTCGGATTCGCCGCCTTTTTCAGCATCGTCGGAAGCAATGTCGCCAAACTCAAATTTATGGACTTCAAAATCGTAGGATTGAAAATAATTGTAAACGGCAGTCACTGCTTTAATGGCATCAGCTTCGGTCTGATAAAAATTTTCGCTGGTTTGAACAGCCAGCTGAGGGCGCTCAATAAAACCCGGATCACAGGCAGTAACCATGATCAGCAAAAATATCGTATGGATGCGAAATCTTTTCATGAATCAACTATTTACTTTTTATTCTCCATCAGGTTTTCTAAAACTTTATACTTAAGCCGGTTAACACCGTCCTTGACTGCGGGTATTTCGCGAAATCGATGCCAGAATTTAACGGGCTGCCACTCAGGTCAGCTAGTTCCGGATCGAGTCCGCTGTATTTGGTAATGGTGTATAAATTCTGTGCTCCAACATAAACACGGCATTCTGAAATACCAATTTTCTGACAAAACCATTTATTCAGGTTATAGCCAAGTTGTAGGTTTTTTATTCTCAGGAACGAACCATCTTCGATGTACCACGAAGAAGACCGCAGGTTATTATTCGCGGTACTGGCCGAAATGATGAACTGAGTATTGGAAGTTCCTTCACCATGCCAGGCCGATTCAAGAATTCCGGCGGGAGAATTAAAATAGCCTGTATTCTGATACGTGTAATATTTGAAAACATTAAATATCTCACCCCCCTGACTTCCCTGAAGAAACACACTGAAATCGAATTTGTGGTACTCAGCATTCAAGGTAATTCCATATGTAAAATCCGGATGTGGCGAGCCGATGAATCCACGGTCCTTGCCGGTTACTTTACCATCACCATCTAAATCCCTGAATTTAAAATCACCTGGCCGGGTTAATACATCCTGGTAATATTCCCCTTCTGATGACAAGGAATTCGCAGCATCAATTTCCTGCTGATTCTGAAAAACTCCTTCGACAAGGTATCCGAAGAATTCACCAATCGGGTGACCAACCATGGTTTTAGTGGTGTATCCCAACCGCTGTTCCCCGCCCATGATCGGTTCGCCACCACCCAGCGATAAAATTCGGTTCCGGTAACCGGAAACATTTACACTGACACTGTATTTTAGGTCCTTCCAGGTATTCCTGTACGTGGAATAAAATTCAAATCCCTGATTCTCAACATCCCCGGCATTGGTCCAGGGCGAACCGGGCAATCCGGTTGAAAGCGGAACTGGCAAACGAAGCAACATGTCTTTGGTTTGTTTGGTATACACATCGATACTTCCTGAAATTCGGTTTTTCAACATCGAAAAATCAAAACCCAGGTTAGTTGATTCTGTTTTTTCCCAGGTAAGCCCCGAATTGCCAATGTTGATTGGGGCGTATCCCTGAACAATTGTATTTCCAAACAGGTACCGTCTGGCATTTCCCCCGGCAATTAAAGTCCTGAATGCATTTTCAGAAATATTCTGGTTCCCGACCTGGCCCCATCCCAACCGGATTTTCAGATCATCCACATAATTGGCCAGTTTCATCGAAGTAAAAAATTTCTCGTTCGAGATTCGCCAGCCACCCGAAACCGATGGAAAAAATCCCCACTTTTCGCCACCTGTAAATTTCGAAGATCCGTCGATTCGGAAAGAACCTGTGATCAGGTACTTTGAACTGAATGCATAATTGACCCGACCGAGATACGAAATAAGTCCGTAATCCGAAATTTCGCCGGTAACATCCGGATCGGTGGTTGCTGCGCTGAAATACCTCAGATAGGAATCGTTGGCCGGAACATTTCGTTTCGAAGCCAGGATCGCTTCATAAGATCCTGACTCGGCAGTCATTCCAAGCAGAGCCGTGAATTCGTGGTTGTCCGAAAAATTATTTTTATAGGTCAGTATTTGCTCACTCACCCAATCAGTTTTTCTGCCCGATTCATTCACAACCTGATTGATGTCGTTTTTCGAATCTGAATCCATCCAGAAAGTAGGATGAAAGTTATCCAGATCGGAACGTCTGACATCGATTCCAAATGTATTGTGATAAGTCAGATTTCTAGAAATAGTATAATCCAGGGTCAGATTGCCGAAGAATCGAAGCTGAACCCATTTGTTTAAAGACCTTCCGATTTGAGCAACCGGATTGTATTTATTGCTGTAAATCGATTCGTACCAGCGAGAAAATTCTCCGTATTGGGTTCGGATCGGATCGTTAACGGGTCGTTCAGCACCTGAAGTAATCGGATCCAGGACAATCGAGGTAAACACAATTCCTCCATCCAGATCATCTTCCTGAATTGTTTTTCGCACCGCCCTGCTGATGTTGGTGTTAAAGCTGATTTTTGTTCTTTTCGACAATTTGTATTCATTATTCACCCGGAAAGTGAGCCGGTCGAATTCCGATCCTTTGATGGTCCCATCCTGGTTCAGATACGAAATACTCATCAGGTACCGGTTAAAATCAGTTCCTCCCGAGATTGAAAAATTATGGTTCTGAACAAAAGCTTCACGGGTTATCAGTTTCCACCAGTTGGTACCACCAGTGAATTGCGAAGGATCTTTAAATTCTTCGATGTATTTATAGGCACCGGCACCTTCACTTTCGATTCCGTTTTTAACTGCAAGGTTATTAACAGTGGCAAACTGTTCGCTGTCTCCCATATCCGGATTCTTCCATACGTCGTTAATTCCGATGTACGAATCTGCAGTAATAACCGGTGTTCCTATTTTCCCTTTCTTGGTATTAATCAGGATTACACCATTGGCACCCCGATTTCCATAAATAGCTGTAGCCGATGCATCTTTCAGAATTTCAACATTATTAATGTCACCCATATTCAGAAACCGGATATCGTCGGTAGGAATACCATCCACCACAAAAAGCGGATTGTTATTGTTCACAGTGCCAATTCCCCGGATCCGGATCGATGTTCCCCCACCCGGCGAACCGGAGGTAGAAGTAATCAAAACTCCGGCAGCCTTTCCCTGCAGAGCCTGATCAAATCCTGAAACCGGCATCCGGCGCACTCCATCGACTTCAATTGTTGTAATGGCTCCGGTCAAATCCGATTTACGCTGAATACCGTAACCGACAACAACAACCTCGTCGACATCAAGAATCTCGGACTCAAGCACAACATTGATTTGCTGCTTTTTATCGATCGCAACAACCAGTTTTTTCATTCCAACATAGGAGAACAATAAGGAGTCGGTGGTGATCGGAACATCAATTTTATAGAAACCATTCTGATCTGTTGTGGTTCCGGTGGTTGTATTTTTAATAATTACAGTCACACCGGGCAATATTTCCATGTTTTTGTTGGTAACCAAACCGGTTATCGTCCGCGATAACTTCGAGGCCGGATTATCCGGATTAATGGCTTTATCCTGCGACAGGATGATATGCCGGTCGATAATCTGGTAGGAATAAACAGAACCGGTAAATAATTTTTCGAGTACTTCCTGAATGGAGGCATCCCGAATCTGGATCGAAGTTTTAACGTTTAAATTTATTCCTGATTGTTCGAAGAAAAAACGATAAACACTTTGCCGTTCAATTTCAAGAATGATTCGCTCAACCGGCACATCCTTAAAATTAAGCGTTATCTGTTTACCCTGCGAAAATACATTCACAGAAAACAAAATTAAAAGAAAGAAAAAAAGAAGTTTTATCCTCATAAACTCTCGAAGTAGCCACTCATTTTACGCACTTGTAAATATCTGCTTTTTTTTCAAAAATCGATCATTATCAAGGGTAAAAATGGCCAGAGAATGATTTTACGAATCATTATTCAGTATAAAATCCAGATAAAAAAGCAGGATACTATTTTATGCGGAAAGTAATCTTGTTCCTGTAGCTTTCATATTCAATCGGAACGGTGGTCGATCGTTTAAAAATTTCAAGAATAGTATAAATATTATCATCAACCTTGAAGTCGCCGGTATAGGTTTTTTCCTTTAAGGAAGGATCTTCGAAAATGATTTCAACATTGTAAATCCGCTCAATCCGTTTGGCCAGTGTTTCAAATTTTTCATCCTTAAACACAAATTCGCCTTTCATCCAATAAGTATAAAATCTGGTGTCAACCTCCGCCTTAACCATCTGGTTATTAACTCTGTCAAACGACAGACTTTCACCAGGTGCCAATACATTTACAACTTCAGGATTTTCGTTCGACTGAACAGTAACTTTTCCTGAGATCAGGGTTGTTTCGATAAACTTATCGTTTGGATAGGCGCTTACGTTAAATTTGGTTCCAAGCACTTTAACACTTACATCCGAAGTTTGAACCACAAAAGGTAAACGGGTATTGTGCTCTACCTCGAAATAAGCCTCACCGGTCAGTTCAACCTGACGTTGTTCGCGGTTAAACTTTTTTGGGTAGACCAGTTTACTATTATTATTAAGCCAGACTTTACTTCCATCGGGCAGAACGACCTCCGATTTATTGCCCCGTGGTACCGAAATGGTGCAAAATTCATTTTTGGCACTTTCTTCATTCACGTAATAATAAGCTAAATAGCCAAAGGAAAGCAGAAAAATAAAAATTGCGGCGTACTTTAAAAGCTGATTAACACGGAAGGACATTTGTTGAACTCTGGATTGTGTGCGAGTTACTTCCGCGAATTTAATCCTGTTAATCAGTTTGTCGTACGCCGCAATTGCCTGCGAATTGTTTGTTTGATCTTGTTTGTGGTTCCAGAGTTCCTGAACTTGAAAATATACTTGCTTGTTTGTGGTCGATGAATTGATCCATTCATTCAACGTAATTTCCTCTTCCGGAGAAATATCACCCTCTAATTTCCTGCCTATTATACTCCAAATGGTTTCCATGTGTGCTGAATTCACTGTTAAAGACAAGCAGAATTTGAAAATCTACTAGTTGCCTGATCAAATTTATTTTTACTCTTATCACATCCAGACGTAAACAGCTGAAAAAGAATAAGATTAATCTCATCGGGACTAAAACTTTTTAAGGTGTGGCTTAATTTTTTAATTGCAGTAGCCACATGATTATCGATTGTATTTACCGAAATATTTAAAATTTCGGCAATTTCCTTGTACTTGAGTCCTTCTACTTTGGCCATTTGAAACACCAACTTGGTCTTTGGTGGTAACTGATTAATTGCCTGCTCAATTTCGTGCCGGACTTCAGCCGTAAAAAAAACGGTTTCAGGAGTAAGTTCATCAATTTCGAAACGGACCAAAACATCATCGAGCGAAGTGTTTCTTTCTTTCCTGAATTTACTCAGGTAATTGAACGAAGTGTTTTTTGTTGAAATGTACAGGTAGTTGGTGAGGCTGTTAATATTCTTGAGCGTTTTTCGTTTTTGCCAGATATTCAGGAAAACATCGTTCACCGCTTCTTCTGCAAATTCGGAGGAATGAAGGATGGAAAATGCGAACTTGTATAACTTGTCGAAAAAGACGAGATATAATTCCTTAAAAGCCTGTTGATCTGAATTTTGGCTAATTTTAGTACAAAGAGATTCGATGTGCTGTGTATTGTCCAATCCGCTGTTCTGTTAGTTTGAATAAACCTCCCGAAAAATACGAAGATACATTTTTATGTTTTGATTCTACCAAATCGCTTGATCCGGACCTTAGAAATTCTTATTTCAATTTATCCTTAAAGATTTTTCGAAACTTTTCGAGCTTTGGAACTATCACAAACTGACAATAACCCTGGGAGCGGTTATTGGCAAAATAATCCTGATGGTATTTTTCTGCTTTATAAAATTTCTGAAATGCCGTAATCTCGGTTACTACGGGTTTGTTAAATACATTCTCCTTATTTAATTCGGTCTTGAACTTTGTTGCGGTTTCCTGCTGTTCGGGCGAATGAAAAAACACAACTGACCGGTATTGTGTGCCAACATCGGCACCTTGCCGGTTTAAAGTTGTCGGATCGTGCGTTTCCCAGAAAACTTCGAGCAATTCACGAAAACTGATTATTTTCGGATCGAAAGTAATCTGAATCACTTCAGCATGACCTGTTTCCCCGGTACAAACTTCGTTGTAAGTCGGATTTTTAAGTTTCCCGCCCGAATAACCCGACTCCACGCTTTCAACTCCTTTTAAACTCCGGAAAATTGCTTCGGTACACCAAAAACATCCGCCTCCAAATGTAGCTGTTTCTGTCTGTGCTGAACTGCCTATATTTGTCATACTGAAAAAGATTAACAGGAAAAGTAACTTATTCATAAAATTTTCTTTTTCTTCAAAACAGCCGGAACCGGAAAATGTTGAATACAGAGGAAAATGAATGACTTAGCAATAAACTTCAAGAATGAATTTCAGGAACGAACAGGCAGCATTACATTTCTTGAAAGGGCGCTTTCTCATATTCAATCACCTCAAGATCTTTGATCGTTTTTCCGTCGATTACAAAACGCACTGCCGTACAAACCTGGTGAAAGCCTTTATTTCCGGCAGCTCCCGGATTGATGTGCAAACATTTGTATTTCTGATCATAAATCACTTTCAGGATATGTGAATGACCACAAATAAAAAGCTGTGGCGCTTTGATATGAAACAGATTCCGTACACGGGCTTCATATTTTCCGGGATAACCACCGATGTGTGTGATCAGCACATCCACTTCTTCGCAGAAAAAACGCTGTGTTTCGGGATACATTCTTCGGACGATATGATCGTCGATGTTGCCGTAAACAGCCAGCAGCGGTTTTATTTCGCCAATCCGGTCGGCTGTTTCGGCATTCCCAATATCCCCCGCATGCCAGATTTCGTCAACCGATTCAAAAAATTTAAACAATTTAGGACTGATAGTCCCATGAGTATCTGATAATAAACCGATTCGTTTCATGTCATCAAAGCATTTCCAAAGCATTAAAAATAGATTAATTTTGTAATAAAAACAGAAACAGATGAAACAGCTTATTATTATCAGACATGCAAAATCGGTGCATTTCGGATACGACGACGATTTTCACCGCGATCTGGCTGACCGGGGAATCGAAGACGCTGAAAAAATTAGTTTAAAACTAAAAAGTATGAAGATGAAACCGGATCTGGTGATTTCCAGTCCGTCTACCAGAACGATGAATACGGCAGCAATTTTTTGCCGGAACCTGAATTACGAACCCCGGCACATCCGTCAGGAAATTGACCTTTACGAAGGACTTTCGACACAGGAATTTGTGGATCTGCTTCAGAAATTACCTGACGAAGCAAATACTGTTTTTGTATTTGGGCACAACCCAACCGTTTATTACCTGGTTTACAATCTGGTTAAATATTTCAATTCCGACATGCCAACCTGCTCAACAGTCGGACTCAATTTTAATGTGGAAAAATGGGCCGATGTTTCTGCCCGAGGAGGTCAGGTTGCCTTTCAGCTGACCCCAAAAAATACCTGATTTTTAATTCACAGGTGTTCATTCAGAAAATTCCTCCTAGAAATTAATATTCAGGTTAAGACCGGGGAAAATTCCGGAGAAATTTTTAGGAAAATAAATCTGTGGAACCAACTGGATATTTTTCGAAATATTCCGGTAAACCGAAATACGCCAGGTATGATCGTCAAACAGATTTGATTTTCCTTTTATCAGATATCCTGCTGAAACACCGTACCAGTCGGCTTTTTCAGGACTTTTGCCAAAATTGTACATGTATCCCAGATCGAGAAAATGACCCGATTTGGCATTGACCTGATTATCCTCTGTGACAAAATCGTACATGATTTCATATTCGGCAAAATAATGATTTTTATAAATTCCCTTCTGGTTAAACACCAGTCCAAGATGAAACTTAAACGAAGGCAGAAACTTCGATTTAAACAGGTTCATTCCGGCAGAACCTGTCAATTGCAACTGATCCAGATTTTTCGCATTTGCTTTCCAATTCACCGGAACATTCTGTATCTCATCACCACTTTTTCGATACAGCAGCGAAACCACTTTGTTTTTATACCCCGCCGATTCTTTTTTGATAAGCTGATTTAAGGCCACAATGTCGCTTTGCCATCCATTTTCCAAAAATGCCAGCAATTCATCAGTATTCCTGAAATAGCAATTCAGTTTTGTCCCTTCCCGGGTAACTATTTTCAATTCCTGAAAGTCGGTTCCTGATTCATTGATCAATTCTTTTGGAAGTGGATTCAGATTTTCAAACTTGTCAACAATCCGGATGCGGTTTTCATTTTTTACACCATCCTGTTCGACACTAATTTTTCCGTTTTTTTCGGCTTCAAGCATTCTTTCCTGCATATTCCCGGTATAGATCCCCTCAAATATTTTCGAAGGTTCGGTATACTGATCCAAATCGTACACCGAAGGCAAACTGAATTGAACGTAAATGTTTTTGCCCGAATCGTACCAGATTTCGTCCGGCAAAAAGGTATTCTGCGCCTGAAGCAGACCAGAAAGAATAAGTAAAATCAGGACTAAAAATTGTTTCTTGGTTTTCATGGCTTCTATTTTTTAAAAATGCTGTGATCCGATTTGTATTCAATGTTTTCTTCACGTGAAAGTCCAAAAATACCGATCCGGAAACTTATTTCCTTTTTCATGTTTTTTGGTCCTGTTTGTGGACTGACATAATAAATTTGATTTTCAGGAGAACTGACTGCCGGAAGCTTCGGATTTTTCGCATTCATTGCGTTATCCGCTTTTGAATCTGATGCAGTCTGATTTTCTGAATTCTGTTTTAATGCTTGCTGTAAGAGGATTTGCAACGAATCAATGAGATTTTTCTGATCATTCGGGAGAACGATTTTTTCGGCAGTTTTGCTTTTTACCACGACCTGTTTACTTAAAGTTTGTTTTTGTCCAATCTCTCCCTTTTGGTTAATCTGTGCTTTCAGGCTGTCGATCTCCGATTTTTGTTTACTGATTATCAGTCGGTTTACATCTTCCTGAATATCCTTATTTTCATCGCAAAGCTGCAACCTGGTTTGAAGTTCAATCAGTTTCATTTCATTTTCATTTCTGAGTTTTCTAAAATCAATCCATTGTGCATACGACCAACCGAAGCTTAAAAACAAGAATAAAATCGCTGCCACTTTCCACCAGTTGGTTCGGTTCCTTTGTTCAAGGCCTGATTCAATTCGGTTCCAGGTACCTTTTTTGTTCCACAAAGGTTTTTCTGTCCGCGATTCATACGCCAGGGCTGATTCCCTTATTTTTTGGTCAAATTCATTTTCGTTCATCATTCATTTCGGTTTTAACCAGCATGTGCTGCAATTGTAAACGTGCTTTGTGAAGCTGAGATTTCGACGTTCCTTCTGAAATGCCAATTAGTGCTGCGATTTCGGAGTGTGTATAACCTTCGATGACATAAAGTTTAAAAACAAGCCGGTATCCCTCCGGAAGGTTTTCGATCAGCAAGACCAGTTCATCGTAGTATATTTTTTCGCCGGAATCGGAACCTGAGATAAGTTCCGGAATTTCACACGTAAAAACCGGTATTTGTTTCATTCGCCTGAGTTCCATCAGCGATTCGTTAACCACGATTTTGCGCATCCAGGCCTGAAATTTATGTTCTCCTTCAGGATTAAAATTACCCAGCGAACGGAATATTTTGAGAAAAGCATTGGCAATCACTTCTTCGGCAGCATAGCGGTTTCGCAGGTATCGAAATGCAACCACGAACATCCTGTCGGAATAAGTTTCGAAAAGCTGATGCTGTGCTTTTCGTTCGTTTCTGATACATTTCCGGATGAGTTTTTCGTATTCCAATGCTTGCTGTTTTACTTCTATAATGTAAAAATAGGAAACAGGGTTGCCCGAACCACTTAATATTTTGATATTTTTGTTCTTTTATGGAAAAACAAGATGCACATTTTCTATACTCCTGAACTTTCAGGGAAAAATTACACACTCGATGAAACCGAATCGAAACACTGTATTCGGGTTTTGCGGCTTCAGCAGGAAGATGAAATTATTCTGGTTGATGGCCGTGGCGGATTTTTCACTGCCGAAATTACTGATCCGAATCCCAAACGCTGTTCGGTGAAAGTCATCAAATCGGAACTTCAGTTTGGGCTCCGGAATTTTAAGGTGCAGATTGCCATTGCTCCCACAAAAAATATGGACCGCATCGAGTGGTTTCTCGAGAAAGCGACCGAAATTGGGATCAGTCGGATCACTCCGCTACTTTGCCGGTATTCGGAACGAAAAGAAATTAAACACGACCGGCTCGAAAAAGTGATGGTTTCGGCCATGAAACAGTCGCTGAAAGCTTATTTGCCTCAACTTGATCCGCTCACCAAATTTACAGACCTGATCAGCCAGCCATTTTCAGGACAAAAATTTATTGCCCATTGTGAGGAACAACACCGCGAAATTTTAAAGAATTTAATCGAACCCGCGCAGAACTACCTCATCCTGATTGGTCCTGAAGGGGATTTTTCAACCGACGAAATCGAAGCTGCCATTCAGGCAGGATTTCGTCCGGTAAGTCTGGGAGACAGCCGTCTGCGCACCGAAACCGCAGGACTGGTGGCTTGCCACACTTTCAATTTGCTGAACGAATAATGTTTCAGGTTTTTTATTAATTGGTTTGCTGTGCTTTGCCCGGTGTAACCCCGTTTTCGTTAAAGGCATCAATCTGAAACCAGTAGGTTTTGTTTTTATCCGGACAGCTAATTTTCAGAGGCGAATTCGAAAAGACCTGGTAGCTGTGGTATAATTTATCGCTTTGTATTCCGTAACGGATGTTGTAACCGGTCACATCATTCTGCTTCTGCCAGAACAGTTTTGTAATTTCAAATTTTTTAGGATCCCTGACACCTCGAAAAGATCCAACTTTTTTAGGTTTTTTGCCTGTCCCGGTTCCGAAGATCCGAAAACCTGAAATGGCAAAAGTGCCATCCGGAACACGGTAATTGGTCACTCTTAAATATTGTGCCTGAACCGGAGTTTTTAATTCGAAATAAGGATGAGTCAGGTCTTCCGTATTTGTTGTCTTGTCGATCAGCATTTTCCAGATTTTATTATCAGTTGAATATTCAACCAGATATTGCTGGGCTTTCACTGCGTCACGCCGTAACAATCGTGTATTATTTTCGGCAAAGTTCAATTGAATGGCATTAATCGTATACTCCAAACCCAGATCAGTTTTCAAATATTCGCCCTTTCTTCCTGATTGCGCACTCCAGAAAGTGTTGATATTTTCGTCGAAAGCTGATGAAACCGGGCCTATGGCCAAGTTCGAAGAAGCCTGACCAGTTTTGTTGAAGGATAGCAATGACCAACCAGAATATAGTTTTTCAGGATCGGAATATTTTAATTTTGGTAAAATGATCGGAAAATCGCCAAAATCAGTCCTGGCGAATAAATGACCATCTTTGTCGAAACCTGCAGGGAAAAGGCCTAACCGTGCTTTTGAACCGTTTTTTCCTGAAGACACCATTGTTGCAATGTGCCACCAATTTCCGTATTTGTCAGTAAAAGTCGATCCGTTGCCTGCTCCGCTGACAAAACCATCGGGGCGATAGGAAAATGGATTATTCGCAGCGGAAACAAACGGGCCTGAAGGTTTATCCGAAACATAAACCGCATCGTAATAATTTCCAAATTCGGGATTCTGAACGGCACACTGATAATAGTATTTGCCGTTGTATTTATTCATCCAGGAACCTTTAATATTTACGGTTTCATATTTATCCAAATTAGTCCGGTTTTTTGACTTTCCATTTTTTAATGGACTTTTCAGGCGACAAACGACAGGAGTACCAATGGGTTCAAACCGATTTTTCGCATCCAGTTCACGCATCATCACCCCGTCATTGTTTGTACATCCGTAATAACAATAAACACGGCCATTGCTATCAACAAAAATTGTAAAGTCACTGATCAGCGATAAAAGCATTGATGTGGAATAGGATTCCCATTTCCCGCTGGCAGGATCATTTGACCGATAAATTGTATCATGATCTGAAGTTGCGAAATAAAGCCAGTCATCAATCACAAAAGCGGCAGGCCCCTGATTTTCGAAAGGAAGCCTGTGCGAAGTGATGAATTTCCAGGAAACCAGATCGGGCGAAGACCAATATCCTCCGGCTTTTGAAGCAAAAAGAAAATAATTATCCCTGAACAGAACTACACTTGGATCGTCGATATCACGACGTGAAGGCTGATCAGGAACAAAGCGATAACTTAAATTCATAGGATTGCAGAAGGTTTGAGCAATTGCTGGAGTTTCCCAAATCCCCAAAAGAATTATTATCGCTGTAATATGGATGATTAATTTCTTTTTCATTTCATATTTATCATTCCTGAAGAATATAAATTTATTCTTTCCGGAGGGCCTGTTCAATGTCTTCAATCAAATCTTCGGCTCCTTCAATTCCAACAGAAAGCCGCATCATCGTGGAACGAATGCCCATTTTAAGTCGTTCGTTTTCGGGAAATTCGGCATAAATGGTCGAAAACGGATGAATAATCAGCGATTTGTTGTCGTTCAGATTTGTCGCCCGGCGAATCACCTTCAGCTTATTCATAAACCGGAAACATTCCTCCTGACTTTCCAGATCAAAAGTCATCACGGTTCCGGGGATACCGCCAAACTGTTTCAGAGCCAGATTGTAGAATGCAGAATCTTTTAACCCCGGATAATCAACGCGTTTCACCTGGGAATTCTGGCTAAAATATGCACCCAGTTTCATGCAGTTGTTATAACAACGTTCAACCCTAAGTTCCAAAATATCGAGGCCGGCAATCATGTAATTGGCCGTGTGGGCTGTCATTGGCATGCCTAAATTCCGGTAATAATTTTTCCGGAGACGGGCAATGAATGCATCTTTTTTAAATTTTTCGGCAAAAGCCCGGCAATTGGGATTTTTTTTCCAGTCGTACAAACCATTATCGATGACCAGGCCTCCGAATGAAGTTGCACCACCTGAAATAAATTTGGTGGTCGACATCACCTCAACATGGACTCCAAACGATTTGGAATCGAAAACTGAAGGTGGAGTAACCGTGCTGTCGACAATCAGCAAAATATTGTATTTATTGGCAATTTCGGCAATCCGGCTGATGTCGGCAATTTCGAGCTGTGGATTGGTAACGGTTTCAAAATAGATGGCCCGGGTATTTTCATCGATCAGTTTTTCTATTGATTCAGGATTTCCGGTATCAACGTAACGAGTTTCCAATCCATATGCCGAAAGGCTGTTTTCGAATAGTGCCAGGGTATGCCCAAATAAATGATTGCTCGAAATAATGTTATCACCCTTGGCACAAACGGCCAGAATAGTCGCCGAAATCGCTGACATTCCGGAGACCAGTGCCAAAACCTGATGAGCTCCGGTGAGCGTTTTTACCTTGGTTTCAAAATATTCCACGGTCGGATTACTGGTTCGCGAGTACGTATGTGCCGGAAGTTCACCCCTGAAATTCGCGGCGATATCTTCAGCCGAAGCAAATTCAAAAGCCACTGCTTCGTATATTGGCATGGCCAGTGCATTGTGCGGATCTTTTTTCGGGAAAGGTATATGGAGTGAACGTGTTGTAAAGCTTTTCATATGTCTATAATTTGTTTTTTAATTGCCATATGGAACTCGCAAAAATAGTCATCCTCGTGTGTGAGGAATGCTTCCTCATGGCTCGTTTCATCTTAAAGAATTAAATTAATTTCAGAATAAATAGCATAAGGTTCGAAACACCAATTCTATCGATTGGTTAGTTATTATTTTACTCGTGGGACAAATTTGGTAAATATTTCGTAAAAACAGCTTTTATGCAAATTCAAAATGCCTAAAACCACGAAACCATGCATTATTTCTATCTTTGGACTTCCCTAAAATACGATAAATGGGAAAAGGAAACGGGAACAGGAAGACTAATTCTTATTTTAATATGAGAAAACTGGGATTACTAATTGGTTTTATTTTGCCACTGCTGGGATTTTCGCAATCGACTTCAGTAAAAATAGCCTTGATGAAATACAATGGCGGCGGTGACTGGTATTCCAATCCAACCGCATTGGGCAATCTGATCACTTTTTGTAACGACAACCTGAAAACCAGTATCGATCCAGAACCAGGAATTGTGGAACCTGGAAGCCCCGATTTGTTTAATTATGCCTACGTGGATTTAACCGGACACGGCAATGTGTTTTTTTCGGACTCAGAAGCTGCCAATTTAAGAACATACCTCGAATCCGGAGGATTTTTACACATCAGTGACAACTATGGCATCGACCAGTTTATCCGCCGTGAAATGAAAAAGGTTTTTCCGGAACTTGAATTTATTGAGTTGCCATACAAACATCCGATTTATTCGCAGAAATACAGGTTTCCCGAGGGCCTGCCAAAAGTTCATGAACACGACGGCAAACCTGCCCAGGGATTTGGCCTGATTTACAAAGGCCGCCTGGTTTGCTTTTACAGTTTTGAAAGCGATTTAGGCGATGGCTGGGAAGACCGTTCTGTTCATAACGATCCGGAAGATGTGCGCCAAAAAGCACTGCAGATGGGAGCCAATATTATTTCGTTTGTATTTAATCAGTAAAAAAAGCCTCTCCCCAGCCCTCTCCTGAGGAGAGGGAGTTTAGGACTTGAAAACTAAGATAGAATACTCTTTTACGAACATTCACACTCCGCAAAGCCCTCCCCTTTTTGGGGAGGGTTGTGTGGGGCTTTTAAATCATTTATTATGAAAGTCATTGGCATAAACGGAAGTCCGCGCAAAGGCGGAAACACTGAAATCCTGATCAAAACTGTTTTTCAGGAATTGGGAAATGAAGGAATTGAAACCGAGCTGATACAGCTGGGTGGAAAACTGGTTCATGGTTGTACCGCCTGCATGAAATGCCGTGAAATACAGGATGGACGCTGCCACATCAAAAACGACAAGATCAACGAAATCATCGAAAAGATGATTGAGGCAGACGGAATTATCCTGGGATCACCGGTTTATTTTGCCGACATTACTCCTGAAATGAAAGCACTTATTGATGTTGCAGGTTATGTCGTTCGGGGAAACGGCCATTTGCTGCGCCGGAAAATCGGAGCAGCGGTAATTGTCGAACGTCGTGGCGGGGCCATGCATGCCTTCGAAACGATCAATAATTTTTTCCTGATCAACCAGATGATTATTCCCGGATCGAGTTACTGGAATTTTGCTTTTGGCGGAGCTCCCGGTGATGTTTTGAAGGACGAAGAAGGCATCCGGACCATGAAAACCCTGGGCGAAAATATGGCATGGCTGCTGAAAAAACTGGGGTAAATCGATTTTTATACGATATTATCAGGATCAGTTTTGCACTTTACAACGATACAATACTTTAATTTCTGAAGATTTACCGATGAATTCAAGATATTCCGGAGCAGATAAATTCCTAAAAATCACACCTTCACAATCAAACACGGTAACAGTCTGAATCCCATCAAACAAAGGATCAGTTATTGCGGTATAAAATACGGTCTGGTCATTATATCTGGCCTGTATTATTGATCTTTCAGGATTGCATTTGCTCATCGAATTCTTTATTTCTTTTAACCAGGCTAATTCTTCAATTGGATTGATGAGTTCACGGGTTTTATCTTCAACTGCGTCATCTTTACTACAGCTTATAACCAAAATCAGAATCAGAAGAATCAAACTTATCTTTTTCATTAATAAGACATTAAAGATTAATATTCATATTTATAGATATAATTTCCGGAACAGACATCAAATCCGGGATCAATTCCAAAATACCAGGTTTTTTTTTCAATCAATTTTGCGCCCTCATAAAAGTTCTCTTCAAGGATATTTTCACCATCGACAATTGAAATTAACCGCTTATCAGAATCATACTGTAATTTTTTATCATAAATCAAGGTCCCGAATGCTGTTTCTTTTTTTTCCTCAATTACGTAATCGCCCGAATAGGTATAGGTTGTAACATGGTGTTTTTCCGCATATTTCGTGAAATCAATTTTTGTTGTAACCTTATCATTTAAATACTCATACGTGCTAAATCCGCCCCAAAGTGCCCATTCTTTTGTTAATTTATTATTTTCATATTCCAGGGGTGCTTCTTCAACATGCTCGTCAACAATTTGTCCGTTGGTGTTGTAGTTCGTTGTTTTACAAACGATGTTTATTAATTGGGACAAGTCATTATAAATAAAGGTCTTTTCCGTTTTTATCCAATCGGTCACATAGGTTTCCGATGATAACTTCCCCTGTAAATTGTAATCAAATATTTTTCTGCTCTGAACAAGCCCATTGACCAGAGTTGTTTCTTTCATCAATTGATCATCCTCATACCAATACTCAACCCGATGTAAAATTTCATCCGGAGTATTCTGGCAACTGACATTCACTGCCGATGGCAAAGTCAATTCAACAGGATGTTTATAACTTTCCTGATCGGAGCAACTTAGAATTAATCCGAATAAAACACTTGCTTGAAATAATTTTCTCATGTTTAGGAACGTTTCCGTAAATTATCATGTTTTGGATTACCTATCAAGATGCGTCAATAATATTTTTAGTTGCGTTATTCTGCAGCACTTCAGGAATAATCCCGGATTGCATTCTTCAAAAAAAAAATCGAAGAAAAAGTTAAACCGAAGAATCTATTAAAAGACAACGCTGCATTTCAATTTTTACAAACAGAAAAAGGGCAGCAATATTAGCATAATCAGCCAATTGCAGCCCTTTTTGTCATAACGTAAAGTTCTATATTTCCTTTTTAAGGTGAACATCCATTTGTGGAAATGGGATGCTAACTCCTTCTTTATTAAATGTTTTATACACGCTCTCATTCAAATCAAAATAAACCTCCCAATAATCCGAAGTATTTGTCCAGGCACGAACCACGAAATTCACTGAACTATCAGCTAATTCAGAAACTGCAATAAATAATTCAGGATCTTTTTGAATTCTGGAATCACTGTCGCACAATTGCTTGATCAACAGTTTAGCTTTATCCACATCTTCGCCGTATGCAATCCCAAACGTCCAGTCAACCCTGCGCCTCTCCTCTGCAGTATAATTGGTCATTGATGAGTTTGACAAGGCGCCGTTTGGAATTATAATGGTTTTATTATCCGGAGTTTTAAGAATTGTATTAAAAATCTGGATTTCATGAACTGTTCCAAGATGTCCCTGCGCATCGATAAAATCGCCAATTTTGAACGGTTTAAAAAGCAGAATCATTATTCCGCCGGCAAAGTTTTGTAAAGTTCCTGAAAAAGCCATACCAATTGCCAATCCGGCAGAAGCCAGAATCGCAATAAAGGATGTCATTTCAATGCCAAGCATCCCCAGAACACTGATTCCAAGCATAATTTTTAAAGTGGCTGAAACGATGCCTTTCAAAAAGGGTTTAAGCGATACATCAGTCTTACTTCGGTCCAACATTCGGCTAAAACCTTTGATGAGCATTTTAACCACCCATAATCCAATAACAAGAACAACTACAGCACCCAGTAATTTCTGTCCGTAGGTAATGGCATGTTCGGTAAACTGTGTTAAAATCTGATCAGTATTCATTCTATATGATTTAAATTGAACAATTGTATTCGGCTATTCGAATGGAACAAGTTACACTATTTTGCTAAACCGGTACAAATTTCCGGGCATCAGATTCCAGTAGTTGTTAGGAAATTCTGTAATTCTTCATCACTTTTCCCTGAAAAAAGCTGATTTCAGCTTTTTGGATTTTCGGATGAATAATAATTGATACATATTTAGTTTCATATGCATCGATTCTTATCTGGTTTGGTTATAAATTATCACATAATTTAGATATTTAATTTGGGATCGTTATTTTTACGCCAAAATCAGAAAAAATGAAGGAAGCGAAAGACTGTAAAAGCATAGAAGAAATCAGGGAAGCGATTGATGAAATTGACAACCAGATTCTTGCCTCATTTGGCAAGCGAATGGAGTATGTCCACGAAATCGTGAAATTCAAATCGACAGAAGATGGAATTGTAGCCAGAGATCGCCAACTTGAAGTATTTCGGAAAATAAGAGAACGGGCCGGTAATTTCAAACTTGACCCAAATTTGTATGAAGAAATATACAGAACCCTGATCAACTGGAATATAGAAAAGGAAATGCAGATTTTCAAAAATAAAGAGGAAGCAAATATTTAAAACCCAAAATACCTCAAAATGTATAAAAAAGATATTAAAGTACTTGATTGCACCGTGCGCGACGGCGGCTTGATGAATAAATGGCAGTTTAGCGATGAATTTGTGAAAGGCGTTTACGATGCCTGTGTTGAAGCAGGTGTCGACTATATGGAAATTGGCTACATCAGCAGCGAGAAAGCTTTCGACCGAAAAGAAATGGGGCCATGGAAATTTTGTTCGGAAAAAGATTTGCGCCGCATCGTTGGCGAAAACAATACTGCCCTTAAATTGTCTGCTTTGGTCGACATTGGCCGCATCGACATGGCAGATATCCCAATGGCTGCCGATAGTGTGATCGATATGATGCGCGTTGCCTGCTATGTTCATCAGATGGACAAAGCCATTGAGCTGGCTCATCATTGTCTTGACAAAGGTTACGAAGTCAGTGTTAACCTGATGGCAGTTTCGAAAGTAAACGAGCACGATCTGGATGAAGCACTTCGGGATCTGGCCGGCTCGAGAGTGCCAATTGTATACCTGGTGGATAGTTTTGGCAGCATGTACAGCGAAAGTACCGAATACCTTCTGAAAAAATACATGGCCGCTTTACCCGGAAAAGAAATCGGAATTCATGCGCACAACAACATGCAGCTGGCCATGAGCAATACAGTTACTGCACTGATTGGCGGTGCAACCTATCTGGATGCCACTTTGCTTGGAATGGGTCGCGGAGCCGGCAACTGTCCGATTGAAATTCTGATTGCCTTCCTGAAAAATCCAAAATACAGACTGCTGCCTTTACTGAAAGCCATTCAGGAACAGGTTTTACCGTGGAACAGAAAAATTGACTGGGGTTATCATGTGCCTTACCTGATCACCGGAGCATTAAATGAACACCCGCGCAGCGCGATGGCCTGGATGGATTCGGAACGGAAAGATGATTTTGTATCTTTCATGAAAGAAATGCACGACTACGAATTGCTGGAGTAAACTCTGAATATGAAAATATTTCTTTTGCGAAAAGGAGGACACAGGTTCTCCTTTTTTTTTCTGAAACATTCTTCCTGAACATCAGAAAACCAACTTAAGGAATAAAACCGGGGTAAATGGTACCGAACTGGAATATACCCTGAAGTTGCCCATTTCAGGAGTTAGCTGAAAATTCTTCAGGTTGGCATACCTCAGATTTTGCGTATTGAACACGTTTAACACAGATAAACCAAGTTCTCCGGAAAACCGCTTCGGATTAAACTTATAGGTAACGGCTGCATCAACGCGGTTATAAGCCACATTTCCATTGGCTTCTTCAAATACTTTCCGGAGGATTTCGAGGCCCGAACCATAAACGTAATTTCCTGAAAAATAGAATTGCCGGATATTAAACAAACCAGCCACTTTAAATTCGTGCAACTGATGCTGCGGAGCCAGCGAATATTCGGGCAATCCGGCATTAGCGGGCGCAAACCGTTCGAGTGCTTTGCTCCAGGTGTAAGCTGCCCAGATTGAATGTTTGCCAAATTCCTTTTTGGCATAAAAATCCAGTCCATACGTTTTTGAATCTCCAAAATAGGGGTAATATCCATCCATGCGGGTTCCTTTAAAATTTCGTTGCTCAAAAACCCGTTCGCTCAAATTTTGTGTTGTTTTGTAATAAGCCTGAAAATTTAAATTCAGATCGTTTTTAAAATAATTGAGCTCACCCACCCAATGCGTGGCGCTAAGTACCGGAATATTTTCATTTCCGGCTACCCATAAATAGGTGTAGTTCTGGTTCCGGTCGACATTGGCTACTTTATATATAAACTGGTGATACCGCCCCCAGGAAGCATTCAGTTTAAATTGTTCGGAAAGTTTGTAACCTGCACTGATCCGGGGCTCAAAAAAAGTAGTATTCCGGTCGAGCGATTTATTAATCCGGGCCCCTGTTTTCAATACAAACCGACTGCCGATTGGCAGATTATCGTTAAAGTAAAGAAATGCAGTTTTGTTGGAATAGTTATTCAGGTTATCAATCGACAAGGTATCTGTCAGGTTCGTTTGAAGTTCAATCTGCGCCTCATTCGAATAAAAACCACCGCCAAATTCAAGCTGATGTCCATCTAAAAACGTAAGCAGATTTTCCATCCGGAATGAATTTTCGAGTGCTGTATTTTTGGTATAAACCTGATCCTTATTGTACACTGCATGAGTTAAGGTATTGACTGTATTCACATTATCGGTCAGTGTTTTCGAGAAATCGGAATGTGACAGGATAAATTTCGAGACCAGATTATCTGTCCATTTGGTGTGATAAAAAACTGATAATCCGCGTTGCCTGTTTTTCTCCTCATCGGTAAGATTTATGGAAACAGGAATCGTTCTGTTTTTTCCCATTTTAAGTTCGATGCTTGTATTGGCTTCAGCCAGCAGGTTAAAATAATCGCCACCGCCATACATACTGACATAAAACTGGTCGCCATTGCCGAATTGATAACTGTATTTCAGGTTCATATCCCTGAACTGATAATCATCCGGATAAACATCCATATCGAAACTGATATTGCGGTGCATCGTGGGTTTCGAAAGATCTTTCGGGGCTTTGAAGGTTGGTGCAAAAAAGTTAAAATCGCCCGAATTATACAGGTTATAGTAAGTCTGACGATATGCAAACAAAAGCGATGATTGTTTATTCAGTGGCAGTTCAACCATGCCATTTACGGTTGTGGGATTAATATTCAGGCTGAAAACCGGTTTTTTCAAATTCCCGTTTTTGGCTGTGATGTTTACAATTCCACCAATCCGGTTGCCGTATTTTGCATCAAAACCTCCCTTCAGGATTTCGATGTTTTTAACCAGGAACGGATTGGCCACACTGATATTATCGTTGTAATTTTTCAGACCGAAAAGCGTAAATTCATCAAAAGTTACCAGGCTCTGCCCTTCGTAACTTCCCCAAATCAGCAAGTCTGAAGATTGTTCTCCGGCAGCCTGAATGCCGGGCATCAATTTTACCATGTTGAAGACAGAGTTGTCGCCCTGCCCAGGTAAAAATCGGGCAATATTGTGATTGATTGTTATTTTGCCGGCCTTTTCTCCTAACATGGTTGCCCGTTCAACCGGCATGTTTTGCACCAGCACCTCCGGAAGATCGATCGTTGAAGGTACGAGTTTGAACCGCTGATTCACGCTTGCATACAGCAAAGTATCGTACAAATAATACCCCAGGTGCGAGATTCTCACCCGGAAAGCGCTGTCGGCAGTGGCAGTAAAAATAAAATTTCCGGTGACGTCGGCAATCATCGGATGGTTATTGATCAGGATTTTTGAAAACGGCAATGGCTCTGAAGACCCGGCTTCAACAATCTGACCGCTAATCTGGGTTTGTTGCTTTTTTTGCTGCTCTTTTTGTTTCTTTTTATCCGGAATAATCACAAATACATTTCCGGTTTTTTTTATCTGAAAAGGCAAACCATCGAATAAATATTTCAATGCTTCTTCTTTGGAGGCAAATGATTTTGAGACCGTAATTTTATATTGAGAAAGCTGACTTTCGCTGTACGAGAACTGAAAATCGTATTGTTCGCGCAAATGCAAAAGAACCTGGCTCAGCGGCAGGTCCTGTGCTTCAATTTTGATGACTGGATTCCGGGCAACTGCCAAAACCACAAAAAGAAACAGTACGGATGATATTATTAGTTTTCTGATCATTCATCTTTTTGACTAATGAGATACTCTCCAACCGATTTTCGTTCATATTTTAAACCCAGCGCCGGGCAAACATATTCCAGAATTTCTTCAACATTCTGATCTTTATTAAAGTTTCCGGTGTAAAGCGATTCTTCTGTGATTTTCGCATCAATGGTGATTCCGTACTGACGTTCAATTTCGGCGAAAACCGCATGAACAGGAGTTGCTGTAAACAGGAATATATTTTTCTTCCATGATATTTCAGGAAAGGTTTCGATGTTGGTCAACACTTCTATTTCGCCATTTGCATTGACTTCGGCTTTACTGTTAGGTTTAATAATTGCCTCCTTGCCCAAAAGCGATTTAACCCGAACTGTACCGGTTATACAAGTCACTCTGTATATCTCCTCGCGCGCAAAAACATTAAAACTGGTACCCAGAACCTGTGTGATTCCACGACTTGATTCAACCGAAAATTTTTTCCCTTTCTGAACTTCAAAAAAAGCTTCACCATCCAATTCCAGCTTCCGGCTCATAAACCACCAGTATGGATGATAACTTATTGTACTTTGTGCATTGAGTTTTACTTTCGACTGATCGGGCAACATCATCTCCTGATGCCTACCAGCGGGAGTTTCAATGGTTAGGGTATAAAAGCGAAGAAAACTGCCAACTGAAAACAGAATGACAATGCTTGCAGCAGCCATCCATCGGGTTAATCCGAATTTTGCAGAAATAACACGACCAACGGGCTGATCAGAAATCCGTGCTTCAATGCTTGCCCAAACATCAGCTTCGCTTTTTTTCCAGCGGAATTCACCTCCGGAAAAGAAATTTTTGCTTTGTTGGTCAACAGCAGTCAGATCAGTATGTTTGTCGGCTTGTTTCACTTTTGTTATTCAGTTTTGATCCGGTTCGAACGAAATCCAATCAGGAGCAGGATCAGTCCAGATATTTTGTCTTTTAAATTTATTTTCAGATGCTCGAGTGCCTGGCTCATTCTTTTTTCAATGGCTTTTACACTTAATTCCAGTTGATCGGCAATTTCCTTGTATTTCAATTCATCAATCCGATTCATCAGGAACACGGTTCGTTGTTTTTCCGGCATCGATTTTAGAGCTGCTTCATAGGCTTTTTGTAGTTCCTGAAAATTGAGTTCGTCTTCAGGAGTGCGGCTTTTACCGTTTACCTGGTACGTATTAAAAAAATTAAATGAAACCTGGTCTTTCCGGTATTGCGAGATGTATAAATCGCCGGCAATTTTAAAAAGTAAACTTTTTGCAGTTTTGGGTTCGATGATCATCTGTTTCTCCCAAATCCTCATGAACGTATCCTGAGCAATATCGGTAGCAATTTCATCATTACCCGAGCGGTACAGAATGTATCTCCTTACATCCTCAAAGTAGGAACTGAACAAAGTTTTAAACTCTTCCTTTTTCAATTTTCTGAAGTTTTCATCTGCCCTAAAGATAGATGAAAATCTAATATCCGAAAAAGAGAGCTGCACTTATCAGCTCTCTTTTCAGGATTTATTTCAGATCATAATTCACCAAAGGTTTTCTTAATGTTTTCCTTTTTTCATTCCGGCACCTTTGTGGTGTCCTTCAGTTTTTGCTTTCGGCATTCCCTTGTCTTTCAAAACAATTTCAACAGTAGCGCCATCGGTAGTTAATTCGGCGAGGTTATCGCATTCGCCATCACCAAAATCCAATGTTGCAATCGAAGTTCCGTCTTTGCTAAAGTCAATAATTCCGGATACGGCGTGACGGCAATCTCCCAACCGAATCAATGGAGTGGTAATTTCACGCACATAAACTCCTGCAGGACTTGTTACTGTCATGATTCCGGTAATCTCAATGCGGTCGTCGCTGCGGTCGAGCGGGGTGTCAACTCCGGCAAGCCAGTTACGCACATTTGTTCCCTCACGATTAATTACAGTTCCGTCAGGCAAGGTAAAAGTTACTGTACTGGCGATGGTCGATTTGCGTGTGGTCGTGTTGTCACCATTAAAAGTTTCAACACTGGTTCCGTTAATGGCAACGGTATCAATCAAACAATCGATGTAATTAATGGTGCGGGTAGTTCCATCGGTATTTTTTGGTCCCGAAATTTCAATTTCGACTTTACCGGCAATTACACGACCATGTTCTGTTTCGGTACTTGTACCATAATCGATGGTAATCACAATCGGGTAACCACCTTCGGCAGTATCAATTGACACAACCGGTGCCTGGCCATTCATGTAATGCATATTTCCACGTCCGGCGAATAAATCACGGTTATTTCCTTTCATGTGAGCCAGTCCGCGAAGCAAATGCTGGTATTCGCTATAGAAATAAGTTTCGTAATTTGCCTCTTCAGCAACAGCTTCAACGGCAACATCATTCACGGCAAGTGTGGCCGATTTCAGTTGCACATCAGTCAAATCGGTCAGTGCATTAAAATCTTCATTTTTCTGGCAGGCGAAGAATGTAACTGTAAGAATAAGCAATAAGGCTTTAATTGTCGTTTTCATAATTTTCAGAAATTTTAAATGATTAAACTTTTTTTGATTTAATCAATATCCGTGCATAAGCCTTACGACCCTACTTTTTTTCGACTATTTTTTCAATTTTCTTTTTTCTTTATCCCAAATTCAGGATTTACGTTGATGAAAAATACCGGAATTATGGCCGGAATCGTACACAACATGACCCAAACAAAGAAGTTTTGATACCCAATAATTTCCTGAAGCCAGCCTGAAAACATTCCCGGAAGCATCATTCCCAATGCCATAAATCCAGTTGTAATGGCAAAATTGGCAGTTTTGTTTTCGCCTTCTGAAATGTAAATCATATAAAGCATATAGGCGGTAAACCCAAAGCCGTAACTAAACTGTTCGATTGCGACACAAAAACTGATGATACTGTGACTTGTAGGCTGAGCGTAGGCCATATAAACATAGGCCAAATGCGGAATATTAATGGCCATCACCATCCACCAAAGCCAGTAACGAAATCCATTTCGGGCTGCAGCCAAACCTCCCAGAATTCCGCCGGTTGTAAGTCCAATAATCCCGATGGTTCCGTAAATTAAACCCACATCACCGGTAGTTAAACCCAAACCTCCCAAGTTTCGCGGATCTAGCATAAATGGAGCCGCCATTTTTACCAGCTGGGCCTCACCAACCCGATACAACATCAAAAACGGAATAATGACCCAGATTTCCTTTCTCCTGAAAAAGTTCGCAAAAGTTCTGAAAAATGCCTTGAACAAATTTTCTTCACCCTGTACACTTTTCCGGTCGGATGCCGGATACGGCAAAATAAAGCGGTGATAAAACGAAAAAAGTATGAACATGACAGCCAGAATAATAAAAGTAATACTCCAGGCCAAATGTATATTTCCTGAAGTTCCTTTAAAACCGGCCTCTGTAGACTTTGTCAGTTTCGGATCGGCCTGAATAAGAAGATATGCCGGCTGTTCCCAGTTTTCAAGGGTAAAAGCCAAACGCTCGCCTTCGAGCAATTGCAAACTTATATCACCTTCCTGCCACTTCATGTTCAGGATCATTTCTTTATCGGCTTCTGGCTTGCCATTTAGTTTAACTGCAACAACCGCTACATTTCCGACCAGGGTATTTTCGCCCTTTCCGGATTGTACATTCTTAAAATATTTTTGAAGAAATTGTTTTAATGGCTGTGATACCAAACGTGTCCAAACCGTTGTATTTTTTTTAGTGTCCAATTTCTTGTCTCCGGAAACAAAACCAAGAGAAAGATTATGATCCCGGACAAGCTTCCGGATTGAATCCAGTTTTTGCGGCTTAATATTTTGAGTTGACAGAATCACTTCGTTGGGAAAAGTCGCAAAATAAGCGTTTCCCGAAGCTTCCGTCGCCATAGAATTAATTTCAGGAAGGATAAACTGACTGGAATAATTGGGCTGGGCTTTAACATTTAATTCGATGGGCGGCAATCCGGTTGCCGTTTCGAAAAATCCAGCAAGAATGATCAGCAACCCCTGACCGGTAATCATGGCAATCCGGTAAAAAGTACTGCGGATTCCAACAAAATACGTTTGCTGATGCTCATCCAGTCCCAGCATGTAAAAACCATCGGCCGAGATATCGTGCGTTGCCGAACTGAAAGCCAGCAGCCAGAGAAAGATCAGGGTAATTTTAAAGAAAACCGGCAACGGAATGGCCAGTGCAACACCGCCTAAGGCAGCGCCAATAATGAGTTGCATCACAATGATCCACCAGCGTTTGGTTTTCAGCAAATCGACAATCGGGCTCCAAAGCGGTTTAATCACCCAGGGCAAATACAACCAGCTGGTGTAAAGTGCGATGTCGGTATTTGAAATGCCCAGTCGTTTGAACATGATCACCGAAATGGTCATAACAACCACGTATGGAATTCCTTCGGCAAAATACAAACTGGGTATCCACGTCCAGGGATTACGCTGGCTGGTGATATTGGATTTTGGGTTTTTGGTCATTTATCTGTTTTTTTCAGAAGAGACGCACGGCCGTGCGTCTTTACAAATTGGATAATTAATCATTAATATTCCTTCGAAATCCTGGCGCCCCGGAAATAATGTAAAAGAATTTCATCGTATTTATAGCCTTTGGCTCCCATCATGGCAGCTCCAATCTGGCAAAGGCCAACACCATGCCCCCAGCCGGCACCGGTCAAAATAAATTCGCCCGGAATACCCTGATTGACATTTAGTTTGTCGATAACAAAAGCAGAGCTGTACAAATGCGATTCCGACAATGTTTTACGTATCTCAAGCTCCTTCCCGATAATGAGAGAAAGTTTGGTGCCGACAATTTTCAGTTTCAGTAATCGTCCGGAAAATCCGCGTTCGATGGGAATCAAGTCAATGATTTCGCCAAAATCCCGTCCTGATTTACGTGCGATTAATTCGGCCAGTCCTGCTTGCTGATAACTAACTTTCCAGCGGTAGAAATCGGTTGTTTCCTGATCGTAATCGTTCAGCACCTGCGAAAGCACTTCTTTATCATGTGTGTTGCAGAATGCGGCTGGCGCGTTTCTGATCCACTTTTCCGCTGCTGCCTCGTTGGTCAGGTCGGCGTCGAATCCTTCCTGAAGTTCAGGATTGTCGACCACCGGCTGCAAATACGGATGCGATTCCGGTTCCCATACATTTTCAAAAGTTTCGGAAATACCCCCACAGCTTTTCGAAAAACGGGCATCACAAATTTTATCACCCGACATAATCAAAAGACCACGGGTTTCAGCAATAGCCTGTTCCACCAGTTTTGTCGACTGACGGGTAATTCCCTGGTAACGCTGACAATGATCATCGGCACAAACGTCAAAATTCTGATGATCCTCACGATCGTACCAGCGAATAAATGCTTCCGGAGTTTCAGAAATGGCCTGGTAAATCTTTCCGGAGTGCTGCAATTCCTTGCTTTTAATTGTTTGCGCCAAAAGCCACGAACGCGAAGTGATGGCATGAGCTTTTAGCAATTCCATGCTGCTGGTAGCACTCATTTCCGACGAAATCACGCTGATCAGGTAATCTTCAAGCGGCAAAATATTGATTGCAGTGAGTTTTTCATTTTCGATCATGATTTCGAGTGCACCTTTGAATTTCTGATCTTCTTTTCGTTCCCAGTGAAACTGAATTCCGATGGTTACTCCAACCAATTCGAAGGAATCAGTTTCTGAATGAACAGGTTCAAAATTCAAAACTTCAACATGAGCAGGAGCATCATTCAGCCAGATTTGACCGTCATGAAAATTCGCTTTCTGAATGCCTTCGTATACAACTCCACTTGATACTAATTTATAAGGTCCATTCAGCCTGAAAACAATTTCGGACTGATACATGATACCAATACGCAATTTTGGTTCGATCATAACTATTTTCTGATTTGATTGTTGGGACACACTTCAGTTCTGATTTGTATGGATCAATTTTACAAATTAATCTCCAGAACCGGATAAACAGGATCCATAAATCCAAACTTTCGGTAAAGTTTTTCTCCATCTTTTGAAGTGTGTAAAGATACTTTTGTGACACCACGCCGAAGAGCTTCATTGAGCAATTGCTGCAATATCATGGCTGATATACCTTTCCGACGGAACGAAGGAATGGTGTACATATTCAGAATATCCCCTTCGAGATAGGAGGATTGATTAAAATCACCGGGTATTTTTTTGAGGACCATGGCACCAAAACTCAGTGCCTCGCCATCCTGTTCAGCTAAAAAGGCAAAGAAACGGTCTTCCGCCAAAGCTTCCTGAAAATACTGATTCAGCTCATTCTTGAGTTTTTGCTGATATTCTACGCTTCTTTCACCCTGCATTTCAGTCAGGTAAGCCATCCGGTAGGTGGTTAAAATCTCCACTTCGTCGGGTCCTATTTTCCGGATCTGCACTTTGGTTAAATCAATCTTCATTGTTGTCCGATTTATTGGTTAAGAAAACAGAAAACCGAATCTTAATTCCAACCATCAATAAAGCCAATTCCTGTATTTTCCTTTAACGATGGGCATCAAAAAAAAGTTAATTCTGAAGTCTGTTTTGTAAAATACGAACTTAAGGATTATTGTTTGTCAACCTACTGACAAAAGATGCAAATTTGAATAATTGTTGCAGAACACGAAACGAATCAAGTTATGCCCGGTAAAAAAGAAAACCCCGGAATTTCTTCCAGGGTTCACTATATTTCAAAACGATTGTATCAAAATTATTTTGCTCTTTCCAAAGCAATGGTTTTGGTAGGCTGATCGCATACTTCGGTTGGTCCCCAATACTGAATAGGTCCGGGATAAACGAATGAAGTTTCAATGGCCCATTTTTCGCGGTTAGCAACCAGGTATTTGTAAGGTGCTCCATCCAATTCAACCAGTGCTTTCTGAATAACCGGTTTCATATGACCGTGACGACGTTCCATATTCATCATCATGGTTACCGGAACTCCACCTGCAATCCATTCGGAAGCAGGAGCAGTGAGGTTACGAACCGATGACATATATCCGGTTTTTCCGGCAGCAATCAGGAATGAAGCATTGTAACCCAATGAGTAACAATAATCGGCATCAAAGTTTGACGGCGCAGCACAACGACCTTCGTATCCGAAGAAATGGTATTGCGTTCCGAATTTACCTTTGAACTGACCAGCTGCTTTCATTTCTTTCAAACGGCTTTTAACCATTTCACCCAACAATTTTTCAGTTTCGATCAACGAAACCTGAACGTTTCCATGTGGATCGCGATCCAGAGTTAACTGGTCGGCGATTCCTGAAGGAAGCGAGGTATAAACTTTTGCAGATTCAGCAGATAATATTCCGGCAACAAATGCACGGCCTTCGGTTTTGCTGACAAACGATTTGAATTTTTTCTCAGTTTCAGAACCTTCAGCGAGCAAATCATTCAGTTCCGAAATCAGAGCTTTCATTTCAGGAACAAATTCAACCAAACCTTCAGGAATTAATGCCACACCAAATGTCTCGCCATTGGCAGCACGTTTGGCAACAATTTTGGCCATATAATCCACAATTTCGCCCAAAGTTTGTTTTTTCTCAGCAACTTCTTCTGAAATCAAAGTGATGTTTGGCTGTGTTTGAAGCGCACATTCCAACCCGATATGAGAAGCTGAACGGCCCATCAGTTTGATAAAGTGCCAGTATTTTTTTGCAGAATTGGCATCACGCTGAATGTTACCAATCAATTCGCAATAAACTTTTGTGGCAGTGTCGAAACCAAAAGAAGTCTCAATCATGTCGTTTTTCAAGTCACCATCAATTGTCTTTGGACAACCAATCACCTGAATTCCACTTTTCTGAGCGGCATAATATTCAGCCAGTACGCAGGCATTGGTGTTGCTGTCGTCGCCACCAATAATAATTAAAGCCTTGATATTTAACTGATGCAGAACTTCAGCCCCTTTGTCAAACTGTGTAGTTTCTTCGAGTTTGGTACGGCCTGAGCCAATGATATCAAAACCACCGGTATTACGATATTCGTCGATCAAATCTGAAGTAAGTTCCAAATATTTATGATCAACCAAACCTCCGGGACCACCTAAAAATCCGTACAACTTACTTTCAGGATTAAGGTTTTTAATACCGTCGAAAATACCTGAAATAACATTGTGTCCACCTGGTGCCTGCCCTCCGGAAAGAATGACTCCGACATTAACTGCAGGGTACTGCACTTTTTCCTGGCTTGCCTCAAAGGTAATTAAAGGCATTCCGTAGGTATTTGGGAAAAGTTCCTTGATATCATCCTGATCAGCAATCGACTGAGTATTTTCACCTTCAACCAATTTAACTGAAGATTTTAATGAATTAGGAAGCTTTGGCTGATATTTAGCCCGTTCTGATTGTAATGCACTAATGGTCATAGTTATAATTTTTGTGTGTAGGAAATCTATTTTTAAAACCGCTGCAAAAATATACTAAAACCATTGGTTTTACCATCAATCCGGAAGCAAAATCGGCTAATTTAAAGTAAACTTAAACAGTTGAGTTAACCAACCAGAAAATCGGCAATGTTGCCCAGCGTACTGGGTTTGCCTTTATAGAATTCGCTGTATTTACAACGTGCACAGGTAATCACTGTAAATTTCTTATTCTGAATATCAAAAAATCTTGAAAATCCTTTGCCGGTGGTTCTGATTTCATCGACTTCGGCCTGAGTGCTACCACATTTTGGACAATGATATTTTCCTTGTTGCATGACGAATAGATTTAATATTTGGTTTTCAAAAACTAAAATATCTGTTAATTTACCGACCAGTATTGACAGGACTGAACTAAGCCTGCTCAATTCCTGTCTCCCCGCCTTCCGGTTCAGATTCATCCTGAGCAGATTTTACTACAATTCTCCGGGCATCGCGAAGAGCCTTATTGATGATCCATTCAATTTGTCCGTTTGCACTGCGGAATTCCTGTGCTGCCCATGTTTCAACGGCATCATACACTTCAGGATCAATACGCAATACAAATGATTTTTTCTTTGCCATAACTTTTCCTTCCCTTATTTACACCGTCCAACTCCTCCAAAATATTTTTAATTCGTTCCTGAAAAAACTAGTTAATTAAAACGAATTTGCCGATCGCTTCAACCAATTCGGTATTTACAGGCAGATCAGGCTGATTGTAGGTTTGAATATTTTTCATCCGGTCGGGTTCTGCATTTTTCAAAACATGATTCATCCCTTCAAGCAAAATCATTTCAGACCCCGGACATGCTGACTGAAGTCTTTTCGCATCTTCCGGACTGACTTGTATATCAGTTGATCCCTGTAAAATCAGCACTGGCTTTTTAAGCCTTACAATTTCAACCTGAGGATCGTATTTCAACCAGGAAATCATGTATCGCTGAACACCCGGACGAAACAACGAATATAACATCTGTGGAACGTTCACCACAGTTTTGCCCATTAGCAAAGTATCCAGGATGGGCGCTGACTGTTCAAGGACAAAAGCCGGTTGTGCTTTCAACTGTTCACGGATAATTTTGTCGGCTGGCTGCCCGGCTCCGGAAATTGAAACAAAACGATCAACTTCCGTATTTTGCGAGGCGATCATTCCAATCAGCGAACCTTCGCTATGTCCAACCACAACAATCCGAATGAAATTTTTATTTTGTTTCAACAGGTGTATCCAGCCCAGAGCATCATCGACATACATATCGAAACGTAAATCGGCTTCTTTTAATCCGGCATTCTTGCTATGGGCAATTCCCCGTTTGTCATACCTCAAGGTTGCAATTCCTCGTTTCACCAATTCGTCCGACAACATTTTCAACGAATTGTTGGTCATCATTGGGTTATTGCCATCCCGGTCGGTTGGTCCCGAACCGGCGATGATCAAAACAACCGGAACCGGCATTTTTGTTTCGGGCAAGGTTAATGTTCCTTCAATTTCACCACTTGCTGTTATCAACAAAATAGTTTCTTCTGTTTGTCCAAATACCATTTTTGCCACCAGCAAACCAATAAAAAATGCGACTACAGGTAATTTCATTGCTTTCGGAATTTCAGAATTTAAACTTTCATCATTTCACTCATCGCTGCACCAATTGCCTGCGAACGTTGAGTTCCAAACAAAACTTTCCTGCCATTTTTGAGATAAAGTTGCAAGCCGATATTACCACTTACACTATATGCTTTGCCCCATTTAAATCTTTTTTTAATTCCCCTACCACCGTAATCAATAATGGGTTTGTATTTTCTAATTTCAAACCTCTGTATTTCTTCCCTGGAGATCAATCGGGTTTTTCGGATCAAAGGAGAAAAACGAAAATGAATGCCTTCTGAATCAATTTCCACTTCAAGTTTTAGAGCAAAGAACACCCAAATGACCAGCACCATTGCAATACTTGTTCCAATTAAAACAAAATTGGGTGCTGAAGATTTTCCAACGGAGACTCCTTCAACAGCCTGCATCCAAAGTGCATAAAGACTTATGACCATTTCAGGAATGGTAAATAACAGGACCATAACAATCTGCCACCATTGTCTGAATTGCTGGGATTCTTTAAACAGAACTTTTTTCATATGTCTATAATTTGTTTTTTAATTGCCATATGGAACTCGCAAAAATAGTCATCCTCGTGTGTGAGAAATGCTTCCTCATAGCTCGTTTCATCAGTGTTACTGGTAAAGTGTTCCTGTATTTACTACCGGAGTTGCTTCCTTGTCACCACACAGTACAACCAGCAGATTACTCACCATCGTTGCCTTTTTCTCTTCATCAAGCGAAACAATTTCACGTTTACTTAATTCAGCCAAAGCCATTTCAACCATACTTACAGCGCCTTCAACAATTTTAAAACGGGCAGCAACAATGGCGGTTGCCTGCTGACGCTTCAACATAGCCTGGGCAATTTCCTGAGCATAGGCGATATAATTAATACGGGCTTCGATCACATGAATACCAGCAATATCCAGACGTTCACGAATTTCATTTTCCAGTTCACGATTCACTTCTTCGCCACCATCACGTAAGGTGATTTTAGCGTGGTCATCCTCAATATTATCATATGGATATAATCCGGCAAGTTTGCGAAGAGCGGCCTCACTTTGCACAACAACAAAATGCTCGTATTCGTCAACGCCAAAAGCAGCACGATAGGTTTCCTCCACTTTCCAAACCAGCACAAGTCCGATCATAATCGGATTACCTAATTTGTCATTCACTTTGATGGGTTCGCTGTTAAAGTTCCGGGCCCGAAGTGAAAACTTCTTCTTGGCAAAAAATGGATTTACCCAAAAGAAACCATTATCTTTTATAGTTCCCTTATATGCTCCAAACAAAACGAGTACATAACTCTGATTTGGATCTACTGCAATAAACCCTGGAGCAACAAGAATAAAAGCAATAATCAGCACAACTCCCACAACGATCAGGTGTGAGATAAATGAAACAACTGCCAATACCAGAAACAGTGCTTCAAGCAACAGGAATAAATATCCTGAACGGGCAACAAATAACTTTTCCATACTATCAGATTTAAATTAAATTGATACTAATTTGATATCACTAATATAAATAAAAAAAGCACCTTTGTCAAGATGCTTTTAAATACTTTTTTGTGGTTCAATTCAGATTCAATTCAATATTTCCTGATTTGGCTGATTTTAGAACTTCGTATTGTGAGGCAAAATTCAGAATTGCCTGCACACTGCTGATTGAAGGTTCAAATCCGAAATGATCGAAATTCATCTCAGATTTAAAATTCATTTCTTCTGACTGAAACAGTTCTACTTCCTTTTTTCCGGTATGGTATGAATTGATCAAATAATTTAAGGTAGAGAATCTACTCATAGGCTTACATTTCTATTTTAGTTATAGAAGCATAACGCCATCATTTCAATATTATTGCAGCAAAGCACTAATTTTTTGTCAGACTAAGATTTTTTTTCTCGATGAGTTTCCTCAGGTTAATTAATGCATACCTCATTCGGCCCAAAGCTGTATTAATACTGACATCAGTCAGATCTGCAATTTCCTTAAAACTCAGTCCCTGAAAATGCCGCATCAGAATAACCTGTTTCTGGTCATCAGGCAATTCCTCAATTAAAAGCCGCACATCGCTGGTAATCTGATCATAAACAATTCTGTCTTCAATATTTTCTTCAGATAATTTTGAAGAATTAAACAGATCGATACCCAAATCATCGTTTGAAGTGGTATTAAGTAATTTTTCTTTCCTGAAATGATCGATGATCAAATTGTGCGAAATACGCAGTACCCAGGAAATGAATTTTCCGTTTTCGGTGTATTTGCCCGTTTTTAACGAACGAATAACTTTAATGAAAGTATCCTGAAAAATATCTTCGGCGAGATGATGGTTTTTTACCACCAGATAGATGTAGGTAAAAACCCGTTTTTTATGCCGTGTGATGAGGATTTCAATAGCAAATTGATCGCCGTCGATAAATTGTTTAACGAGTGAATTATCACTCAACTCTTCTGTTGTGAACATTACTCTGAATATTATGTGACTGTTTTCAATAATTATAGAGTAGAGTTCCTTCGATAGGCTGGCTTTTTTGAATTAGAGTTAAACAATTTGCTAATTTTGTGCTTGTAAAAATGAATCATTTTTTTCAAATAAACAAATTTTTGCATTATTAATAACATAACGAATGAGTTCTTCTGTAAAAAATTCTCCCTTTATCCAGATAAAAGGCGCCCGTGTACACAATCTTAAAAATATCGACCTCAATATAACCCGAAATAAACTTATTGTAATCAGTGGATTATCCGGCTCCGGAAAGTCATCTTTAGCCTTTGACACCCTCTATGCTGAAGGGCAAAGAAGGTATGTGGAAAGCTTATCGTCGTATGCCCGACAGTTTTTGGGGCGAATTAACAAGCCTGAAGTTGATTACATCAAGGGTATTCCACCCGCAATTGCGATTGAACAAAAGGTAAACACCCGGAATCCCCGATCGACAGTAGGTACATCAACCGAGATCTATGATTATCTGAAATTACTTTTTGCAAGGATTGGAAAAACCATTTCACCGGTTTCAGGTGCAGAAGTTAAGCAACATCATGTCGGCGATGTAACCAATTTCATCATGTCGTTTCCTGAAAATACCCGTTTTTTGATCGGATCACCGCTAAAGATTAAAAACGGACGAACTTTGCTTCAGGAAGCTGAGTTATTGTTACAACAGGGTTTTACCCGACTCGAAATAAATAAGGAAATCGTCCGGATCGATGATATTTTGAAAGAAGAAAGTCCGGTTAAATGCAGTGATTCTGCCTGCAACATTGTGATCGACCGGGCAACCGTTCAGAACGACGAGGACAATTTGAGCCGGATTGCTGATTCTGTGCAAACAGCATTCTTCGAAGGACATGGCGAATGTTTGGTAAAGATTTATCAGGAAAATGAAGTTCGCGAAGAACATTTCTCAAATCTGTTTGAAGCTGACGGAATCGAATTCGAAGAGCCATCGGTTCACATGTTCAGTTTCAACAATCCGGTTGGGGCCTGTAAAACCTGCGAGGGATACGGAAAAGTTATTGGCATCGACGAAGATTTGGTCATTCCGAACAAATCATTATCCATCTATCAGGATGCTGTTGCCTGCTGGAAAGGCGATAAAATGAAAGAATGGAAAGATGAACTGGTTTATGCTGCCGAAAAATTTAATTTTCCGATCCATAAGCCCTATTACGAACTGACGGAGGAGCAAAGACTGCTGCTGTGGACAGGCAACAAACACTTTCAGGGGCTGAACATGTTCTTTAAAATGCTGGAAGAAAATGCCTATAAGATACAATACCGGGTTATGCTATCGAGATACCGCGGGAAAACCAGCTGTCCGGATTGCCGCGGAACCCGCCTGAAAAAGGAAGCCATGTATGTTAAAGTTGGCGGCAAATCAGTTCAGGATTTAGTTCTTCTGCCGATCAATGAACTGCAGCCATTCTTTCTCAACCTGAATCTTTCTGACCATGATCAGAAAGTTGCGGAACGGATACTTACAGAAATAAACAACCGGCTCGAATTTCTGAATGATGTTGGTTTGGGATATTTGTCACTGAACCGGCTTTCATCAACCTTGTCCGGAGGAGAATCGCAGCGGATAAACCTCGCCACTTCGCTGGGAAGCAGCCTGGTTGGTTCGATGTATATTCTGGATGAACCAAGTATTGGTCTCCATTCCAGAGATACAGAAAGACTGATCCGCGTGCTACGCAAATTACAAAAACTCGGAAATTCTGTTCTGGTGGTTGAGCATGACGAAGAAATTATGCGGGCAGCCGACGAGATTATCGACATTGGCCCGCTGGCCGGAAGACTGGGCGGCGAGGTTGTTTTCCAGGGAACACACGAAGAACTTGAATCTTCTGCAAAAAGCATGACTGCCAAATACCTGACCGGAAGAGAAAAGATTGAAGTTCCGGCAACAAGGCGGAAATGGAGTAATTACATCGAAATTACCGGTGCCCGCGAAAACAACCTAAAGAATGTTCAGGTCAAATTTCCTCTAAATTCGATTTGTGTGGTAACCGGTGTGAGCGGTTCGGGTAAATCGTCGCTGGTGACAAAAGTGTTGTATCCGGCCCTGGCGAAAATGTTTGGTGGATTCAGTGAAAAAACCGGGCAACACGATCAAATCCGGGGCGACTTTAACCTGATCACTTCGGTTGAATTTGTGGACCAGAATCCAATCGGAAAATCATCACGTTCAAATCCTGCAACCTATCTGAAAGTTTACGACGAAATAAGGAAATTATTCTCCGAACTGCCAGGATCAAAACACAGCGGATTTAAACCTTCACATTTTTCATTCAACATCGAAGGAGGCCGCTGCGAAGAATGTCAGGGTGAAGGCGAAATAACTGTTGAAATGCAATTTATGGCCGATGTCCACCTGATTTGCGAAAGCTGCAAGGGAAAGCGTTTCAAGGAAGAAATACTTGAAGTTAGCTTCGAAGGAAAAAACATATTTGATATCCTTGATCTGACTGTCAATGAGGCGATCGATTTTTTCGCATCGCATAAATCCACCACTTCAAAAAAGATCGCAAAATTGCTAAAACCTCTTCAGGACGTTGGACTGGGATATGTCAAACTTGGACAATCATCCAGCACTTTATCCGGTGGTGAAAGCCAGCGCATCAAATTAGCCTCTTTTCTGGCCAAGGAAAAAGGCAGTCCGTCGCTCTTTATTTTTGATGAACCAACGACCGGTCTGCATTTCCATGACATCCGGAAATTGCTTGACTCTTTTAATGCATTAATTTCACGTGGACACAGCATCATCATTATCGAACACAACCTTGATGTGATCAAATGTGCCGACTGGGTCATCGATTTGGGCCCTGAAGGTGGAAATGAAGGCGGAACCATCGTGTTTGAAGGAGTACCTGAAGAATTAGTGAAGATTGGCGCTTCATATACCGGTGCTGCCCTGAAAGAAAAACTCTGATTTAACATTCCGGACTAATTATTGTTTTTTATCCGGCAAATCTTTGGATAAAACGACAAAAGGCTTTCCATTTCAGGAAAGCCTTTTGTTTTGAATGCAAATTCAGGATTAGAAGTAGAATACGTTTTTACTGCCACGTTTAACTTTCTTGAATTCTTTATTGAGAATTTCGATAACCGTACGACGGTTTTCCTGATGTTCTTCTTCCGGACAATCAACACCATCGGCACAACGGTTTATCAGCTGAGTTTCGCCATAACCTTTGGCAACCAGGCGGCTTTTGCTGATACCCTTGCCCAGAAGATATGCCATAACTGATTCTGATCTTCGCTGCGAAAGAACCATGTTAGATTCAGCAGTACCACGACAATCGGTGTGCGAACCAATTTCAATCCTGATTTCAGGATTATCAGTCAGAATTTTGGCTAAACGGTCCAACACAATGGCAGCATCAGGCCTGACGTTATATTTATTCAAATCATAAAATAAATCATCCAAGGTAAATTGCTTGCCTTCCGAAATTTGTTCGAGCTCAATGGTCATGGTGTATTTCCCAGGACCTTTACCTTTGCTGGTATACTGAACGGTACTTTCAAAATATTCTTCGGCGGTAGCATAGAAAGTATAATCCGTTTCCTCGTTCATTCTCATTTTCAAGATACCGTTGTTATCTTCAAGTTCAGATTCAACATATGCTCCTGAAGAAATATCTACCAGCGCATTGGTAATAATCAGACCAGTTTCCTTGTCAATCACATCGATCGTCAGATATGGATATCCCTGAGTAAGTAACACATCTTCATCGCACTTCAATCCGAACAATTCACTCTTCACGTCAACATCGGTCTTCTCGGCAATATAATTTCCTTTTTCTGCGGATAACTGATATTTCATTCCCGGTTTTACACCAAATTCAACTTTACCATCCTGATCAGAAAGTGCAGAAGTAATCGCTTCTCCATCATCTGAATAAAGATAAACTTTGGCTTCAGGCATAATTTCCTTTGTTGAGTAATTCATACTGGTCACTGAAAGTGTAACTGCAGAAACAGCAAACGAATAAATATCGTCGCTACCGGCACCACCCGGACGGTTGGAGGTGAAATAGCCAGTAAGAGAATCGGTATTGATAATAAATCCGAAGTCATCGTATTTTGAGTTGACCTGATTCCCCAAATTCGAAACCATGAAATTACCTTTTTCCAGCTCCTTTGCGGCATAGATATCTAAACCGGCTATTCCAGGATGTCCGTCTGAGGAAAAATAAAGCACACCATTTTTATCAACAAACGGGAACATTTCTTTTCCTTCGGTATTGATTGTTGGTCCCAGATTAACAGGATCGGACCACCGGCCACCGGCCATTTCGCATTTGTAAAGGTCAGTTTTCCCAATCCCTCCCGGCATATCGGAAACAAAATACAAAGTATTATTATCAGGTGACAATGCAGGATGTCCTACGGAATAAGTATTGCTGTTATACTGAAATCCCTGTGGATCAGACCAGTCTTTTCCATTAAAGGAAGAAATGTAAATTTTCAGGTTATTTACTCCATTGGGTGTTTTTTGTCCTTTTCCACCAACATTACTGTTTCGGGTAAAATAAATGGTTTTAAAATCCGAACTAAAACATGCCGGACCTTCATGAACCCGGGAGGTCAGTTTTGAAGACAATTCAGTTGTTTCAATAAAATCGTCTTTGGGATTCGGTTTCGTTTCGTACAAATTTAAAAATGGTTGATCATCCCATTGAAATTTATTGCGAACCATCGAGAAACTATCCTTGGCCGAAGAATAAACCAGCCGGTCCTGATAATAAATCGGACACATATCAACAAAGCGGGTATTTCCTGAAACCTCTTTTACCTCAAGTTGTTTAAAATCTCTTTTGAAATTAATCAGATCATTTAGTTTACTGAGTTGGCTGATAGCTCTCTTGTCATAAGGGGCTAATTGAATGTATTTCTCGAGCCAGATTTTTGATTGTTCAATATCCCCATTAATCCGAAGTAACCGGGCATAATCGTAATAGTCTTCAACTTTTTTCTCATCCAACTGAACCAGATAGGAATAAAAAAGCAAAGCCCGTTTATAATCCAGCATCTTATCGAAACAATAGGCTAAGCGCTGAATATACTTTCCGTTCTGCGGATATTTTTTATGCAGCGATTCGTAAATATCAGCAGCTTTATTAAATGACAAGTTCTGATAAAGCTGATCTGCTCTTTTCACCTGTGAAGATTGCGCTGAAGATCCTAATGGAATCAGGATGGAGAACAGTATAATTGTAAAAATTGCGTGTTTCATCGATTTTGAGATTAGGTGCTAAAAGAATCTTGGTGACAATATTTTCTTATTCCGGAATGCAAAGTCGTAACTAACAAACACCTCATGAGTACCCTGAGTATAGGTGCTTAACCGTGATTGCGTCAAATCAAATGAGTATCCCAGACTTAGCTGATTTGTAACATCAAATTTCACCATTGCTCCAATTGCTTCATTTAACCGGTACATGCCTCCTACCCAGAATTTATCCTGAAATAACAATGCCGCTGACAATTCAAGTGAAATTGGCGCTCCGTTTACGATTCGGATAATCGTTGACGGTTTAAAGCGAATATTCTCTGATAGGTCTACAACCACTCCACCCGTGATAAAATAGTGTCGTTCCTCCTTATCCAGTTTCGTAAGACTAGCTTCGGAATCAGATAAACTATTCTGCAGCATTTTAGGAATTGATAAGCCTAAATAAAAGCGGTCAGAGTATAAATAGCTTCCCATACCAACATTTGGAAGATAAAGTTTCTTGGCTCCAAATAAAGAAACATAATCATCATTTTGAGCTCCTATCAGACTTAACAGATTAATGTCATAGACATTTACTCCACCTTTCAACCCAAATGCCAGCTTTACTTTATCTGTCATCTTCAAATGGTAGGAATAATCGGCATAAATACCCGTCTGCCTGGTTGGCCCAAGTTCGTCATAGAGTAAACTTAACCCAACACCAACATTATACCCTAAAAACGGACTGTTAATTGATAAGGCCAGTGTTTTTGGCGCGCCATTTATACCAACCCATTGCTGACGATGCATCGCAGTAAAATTAAGTGTCCCCCGACTACCTGCATAAGCTGGATTTATCGAAACAGGATTATGCATATACTGGGTAAACATCGGATCCTGTTGAGCAGAAACACTACTTATGATGCCTAAAAAGAATAAAATGATCAGGTAAATTTTTATCCTTTTTGCATTTCCATATTTTATCATGAGTTCCTTTATTAATTCGATATTCAAAATTATCTTTCAAGGTATACAAAACCAGTTTTATGTTTATTCTGATCGTAATTGATCACATAATAATATGTGCCGACAGGTAATGGTTTTGATCCAACTTTACTCATGTTGGAATTACCATCCCAATCATTTTGGTAACCGATCTTTTCATAAACAACACTTCCCCAACGGTTGAAAATTGTAACCCTGCTGTTAGGATAAGCTTCGATACCATAAATAATAAATGTATCATTTTGTCCGTCACCGTTCGGTGTAAAGATCTGATTTGGCAATAATCCATCGGAATCCGGATCCAGATAATCTGGTTGTCCATCCTGATCAGCATCGGTTAATCCTTCATCAACATCAAGATAACCATCAGCATCAGAGTCGGTATCCTGGTAATTTGGAATTCCATCGCCGTCAAAATCATCGGTTCCTTCCACACTGTCGGGAATATCATCACCATCAGAATCCGGATCAAGGAAATTTGGAATTCCATCGCCGTCAACATCTCCGGTACCTTCAATACTATCCGGAATACCATCACCATCAGCATCCAAATCAAGGTAATTTGGTATACCATCTCCGTCTGCATCCCAATCACCTTCTACACTGTCAGGAATACCATCTCCATCCGAATCGGTATCCAGGTAATTCGGAATACCATCACCATCAGTATCAATTGTACCTTCAACACTATCCGGAATGCCATCGCCATCCGAATCAGTATCCAGATAATTCGGGATGCCATCACCATCAGTATCTCTACTTCCTTCAACACTATCCGGAATGCTGTCGCCATCAGAATCCAAATCAAGGTAATTTGGAATGCCATCGCCATCCGGATCTCCCGTTCCTTCAATTTGATCAGGAATTCCATCGCCATCAGAATCTGTATCCAGATAATTTAGAGTACCATCGCCATCAGAATCACCGGTTCCCTCTGTTACATCCGGAATACCATCACCATCTGAATCAGTATCCAGATAATTTGGAATACCATCGCCATCAGGATCACCGGTTCCTTCAGTTTCATCCGGAATACCATCGCCGTCAGAATCTGTATCCAGATAATTCGGAATACCATCACCATCAGGATCTCCCGTTCCTTCAACACTATCCGGAATTCCATCACCATCTGAATCAGTATCCAGGTAATTGGGTATACCATCGCCGTCAGGATCACCGGTACCTTCTGCCAGGTCTGAAATTCCATCGCCGTCTGAATCAGTATCCAGGTAATTAGGAATACCATCCCCGTCAGGATCTCCGGTGCCTTCCGTAATATCCGGAATACCATCACCATCTGAATCCGCATCGAGATAATTAGGAATACCGTCTCCGTCAGGATCGCCGGTACCTTCCGTGACATCCGGAATACCATCACCATCAGAATCTGTATCGAGGTAATTCGGAATGCCATCGCCATCAGGATCGCCTGTTCCTTCGGTAACATCAGGAATACCATCGCCATCTGAATCGGTATCGAGGTAATTCGGAATGCCATCGCCATCAGGATCGCCTATTCCTTCAACGCTATCAGGAATACCGTCGCCGTCAGAATCCGTATCCTGGTAATTTGGAATGCCATCGCCATCAGGGTCACCGGTCCCCTCAGTCACATCCGGAATACCATCTCCATCTGAATCAGGATCAAGATAATTCGGAATACCATCACCATCAGGATCACCGGTACCTTCAACGCTATCAGGAATGCCATCACCGTCTGAATCCGTATCCTGGTAATTTGGAATGCCATCGCCATCAGGGTCATCTGTTCCTTCAGTAATATCAGGAATACCATCTCCATCTGAATCAGGATCAAGGTAATTCGGAATGCCATCACCATCAGGATCACCGGTTCCTTCGGTTACATCCGGGATTCCATCGCCATCCGCATCGGTGTCCTGGTAATCAGGGATTCCATCGCCATCTGTATCCGGACAGTTTATTCCTGATGGACATTCAATAATATCAGGAATTCCATCATTGTCGGTATCCACCAGTTGTACAATATCGATCGTAACGGTAGCTGTTGAACAATTGGAAGGAGTTCCATCGTCGCAAACACGATAGGTAAAGTTATCAGGCCCCAGATAATTTGGGAAAGGATTATAAACGAATGTACCATCAGCATAAATAGTTAATGTTCCATGTAATGGTTCAATGACAGGAATGGTACTAATTGTCAGTAAATCTCCTTCCGAATCACTGTCATTTTCAAGAAGACTGGATCCTTGATAAGCAGTACGTTCATAAACTGTAATATTATCATTTACGGCTATTGGTGAATCATTAACCGGAATAATTTTAATTGCAACATTTACCAGATTACCAGCGGCCGTTCCATCATTCGTTTTATAGGTAAATTCATCACTCGTTGTTTCAGATCCATTGTGGATATATTTAAATGAACCGTCAGTGTTTAAGGTAAGACTTCCATATTCAGGAAGATAAACCAATACGGCCTTTAATACATCTCCATCCACATCAATATCATTGGCAAGTACTCCAGGCACATCAATTGTTAAAATTGCACCTTCATTTACTGTATATTTATCAGCAACTGAAACCGGAAGATCATTTACTGGTTGAATTTGAATATTTACCTGTGAAACCACACTGGCATAAGTATTTCCATCAAATCCATTCCAGTTAAAGCTGGTTGAACCGTTCCAATCTTTATCCGGACTAAAAATAATCTTATTTAAATCGGCCAGTAAAATTTCATCACCTGCCATTACCGGAATAGTATTCAGTTTTAGTGTACCATTCACTGGCAATGATTCAATCTTAATTTTAACCAAAGAATTGCCATCCACATCTGCAAATTTGTTGGTAAAATCAGCAGCTATGAAAGTTCGGTCTGTATCCTCCAATCCAGATTTTAATACCTGAAAGACTAACGGAGCATCATTTACAGACAAAATAGTAATGTTGACTTTTGCATCTGCCGCAGCATAAGCAGTTCCGTCGTAACCATTCCAGTTAAAACTTGTAGAACCATTCCAATCCTTATCCGGAGTGAAGCTAATTTTACTGATGCCGGCCTGCAAGATTTCTGAACCTGTAGTAATAGCAACACCCTCTAATTTCAGGATTCCATTTGCAGGTACGGTAACAATCCTGATTTTAGCTAAAGGATTGCCATCCAAATCAAAATAATGGCTGATGAAGTTACTGGTTGCGAAAATCAATATTTCATCCTCATTACCAGTCTTAGAGAAATCAGAAACCACAGGTGCGGTATTATTTGTCGGATCTTCATCGTCAATATTTGTTACCAGCACTGTTTGATCAGCCACTGAACTGTATAATAAATCAGAATTTGCTGCAACAATACTTACTGTAACATTATAACTGATGTCGCCATCATATAATGCATCATCCACACCTGTTATGACCACCTTCTGCGGAATATTCCAGGCAGAACTTGCAAAATCCAGTGTAACCAGACTTACTGTACCTTCAGTGACATCTTCACTGGTTATACTAATCTGTACGTCATTTAAAGGCTGAGAAGCAAGAGAAACAGTAAATTCATCGGTTGAACCATTTTCATTGGTAGTGGCAACAGCCTTGCTTAGAACAATTCCGGCAACTTCATTGTCTTCATTTATCACAGGAACATCATCCGGATTCAATCCATTATAATTTGGATCAACTGAACTAACCGGTGATGTAATTATCGTATAATTAATATCTCCGTCGAACACAACATCATCCTGACCTGTCACCAATACAATCTGGGGTACATTCCAATCCAAACTGGTGAAGGTTAGGCTGGTATCAAATATTGAGCCTTCAGTATTTTTACTGCTACTTAATCCAATCACAACATCTGAAGTCGGAATACTTGTCAGGAATACAAAGAAAGTAGCAGTTCCGCCGGCTTCTGTGGTATGACCAGTAATTGCTGAAACAGAAACACCAGCTCCCTGGAATATAATCACGACCTGACTTGCCGGAAGATTTCCATTACCGGCAATATCCTGAGCAACACCAGCAGGTATATCAAGGGTGATGTTTCCATTTCCTGAAGGTGTAACATCAACGGTATATGTACTGCCATCAATTACTGTAAAGTTATTTAGCACACCATGTCCTATTGCGATATCGTCTGAAGTAAAACCAGTTACATTTTCAGTAAACTTGATGGTTACCGGATAACTTGATTTATTATTTACTGAAGCCGGAGCACCAAGAATTACGACACCCGGTGCAGATGAATCGTAAAGAGTCACGGCCTGGATTGCGGCAGTATTGTCGTTACCCGCCAAGTCTTTCGCTACAGAAGCGGCAACATCAATGGTAATATTTCCAGCTATTCCTGAAGGAGTGATGTCGGCAGTGTAGGTATTTCCACCGATAGAAACAAAGTTTCCGGAAGTTCCGTTCGCTACAGTAATATCATCCAGCGAGAATCCGGTTACATTTTCAGAGAACTCAAAAGTAACTGTATAGGCAGACACATTGTTGGCCGCTACCGGTGCATTCAGGATTGCTACCGATGGAACAGTTGAATCATACAGGGTCACTGCCTGGATAGCTGCAATATTATCATTATTAGCTAAGTCTTTCGCAATAGCAGCTGCAACATCAATCGTAATGTTACCAGCGATTCCAGAAGGAGTTATGTCGACAGTATAAGTATTTCCATCAACAGCAACAAAATTCGAAGCAGTTCCGTTGCCTACGGCAATGTCTGCGATGGTAAATCCTGTCACATTCTCCGAAAACTTAATTGTTACATAATAAGATGCCAGAGTATTTACAGTCGCAGGTTCTCCCTGAATATCAACAGTTGGAGGACACGATTCATAGATTGCAACATTTGCTGAAGCATCCGACGTACATCCGGTTGATGCCAAAGAAACTGTAAAATTATAGGTAGCACCTTGTGCTAATCCTGTTATGGTATATGATGCGGCACTGCCACTAATATTTCCTGGATTAATTATCCAGCTTTCTGACGGCAATCCACTCAATTCAACACTTCCTGTTGAAGTTGAACATGTAGGTAAAACTATCGTGCCAACTATAGGAGCAGCGGGTTTTGCATTAATCGTTACCACAAAACTTTCTTCATCCGAACAGCTGCCGTTGGTATCATAGATCCACACGGTCTGCGTGCCGGTGATCGGTCCGGTGATAACCGTTCCGCCTGCGGCCTGACTCTTGTCGTAATATTTTGCAGCAACAAGGTTGGTTCCCGTGATCGCTGGCAAGGTATAACTGTCGCAGGCAGCCTGCGCTCCCGGGTTGGTGATGACCGGGGTGTTGGTGATCGTAACCGCAAAACTTTCTTCATCCGAACAGCTGCCGTTGGTATCGTAGATCCAGACAGTTTGTGTGCTGGTGATCGCTCCGGTGATAACCGTTCCATTGTTTGCTTTGCTGTCGTTGTAATAAGCTTCACTACCGCTTAGGTTACTTCCCAGTATAGTTGGCAAGGTATAACTGTCGCAGGCTGCCTGTGCCCCCGGGTTGGTGATGACCGGGGTGTTGGTAATCGTCACCACAAAACTCTCTTCATCCGAACAACTGCCGTTGGTATCGTAGATCCAGACAGTTTGTGTGCTGGTGATCGCTCCGGTGATAACCGTTCCGCCCAGGGCCTGTGAGTTGTTGTAATAAGCTTCCGATCCGCTTAGGTTGCTTCCCAGAATAGTGGGTAAAGTATAACTGTCGCAGGCAGCCTGCGCCCCCGGGTTGGTGATGACCGGGGTCAGCGGCTGGGCATTGACCGTTACACTGGCCGAGGATGCTGATGTACAACTACCCAGCGTGGCCGTTACCGTGTAACTGCCTTCCGGTGCCGTAATACCCGAGCCCGATACGGTCACCCCGCTCGAAGGACTCACCAAATAGGTATAGCTTGCATTGTAATTCGTAATGGTGAAGCTGCCCGTAGCTACCGAACAGGTTGGCTGCGTAACCGTCCCTACCGTCGGTGCGGATGGGGTTGCCGGCTGGGCATTGATGGGTACATCGGCCGAAGCGGCTGAAGTACAGCCGTCCGAATTGGTAACCGTAAAATTGTAGGTCGTCGAGGCTGTCAGTCCGCTGATGGTAGTACTTGTTCCGCTGCCAGTGACCAAACCCGGATTTATGGTCCAGGTACCTGTTGCAGGCAAACCGCTCAATACCACGCTACCCGTAGCTACCGAACAGGTTGGCTGGGTAATCGTTCCTACCGTCGGTGCTAAAGGAGCCGAAGGATCGGTAACTGTCGCATCCACGCCCGCTGCAGAGGTACAGCCATTTACTGTAATTATCAGATTACTGTACGTTCCTGCCTGTGCTGAAATTGAAGTTGTATTTCCTGAAACAACTACACTATTGAAACTTCCAGTACTATAACTAATATTATAAGTGCCATCAGGAACATTGGTGAAATTTAATACGATACTTCCATTGATCCCACAGGTTACAGGATTAGTTACCCCTCCAACTGAAATAGTCGGGACCTCTTTAATTGTTACAACTCCGGAAACTGCACTTGTTACTGTACACCCTATTGAGTTTGTAACTACACAATAATAATAGAGTGAACCCACTGTAGCAGTTGAAGGTGTATAAGAATCTGTCGTTGAGGTACTATTGTGTGTTGCAACAAGATTACCCCCAACATTGCTGTTTAAAACATTGCTGTACCATTCATATTTACTAATAGTCCCAATTCCGGCTACGGCTGTCACAGGCAATGATGTAGCTGCACCGTCTTTACATAAACTTTGTGAACTTGAAGATGGCTGACTACTAAAAGTTGGATTATTCACAGTAACGGCTACACTATTATCTAAAACAGATTCATAACAGTTGACTGATCCAACATTATAAGCCTTGATCGTTAGCGAAGTTGAGCTGATTACCGGACCTGATGTCAGGGTCAATGAACCTCCTGCACTTAATTTTGACGTTCCACTTGTAGAGACACCATTAAATAACTGATAAACTATTCCACTTTGTGAAGAAGCCACGGTTACATCGACAGTTGAACCTGAACAAATACCAATACTTGAAGGTGTAACAATCTGGTTTTTTAAAGGCGGTCTGCAAACTACGGTAACTGCATTAGATGTATTTCCTTCACATTTTCCCGGAGTTGCAGCAGTAGCAGTAACAACCCCTCCTTCTCCTAAATAACAATAAGTGTCCAGACTTCCGATTGTCCAGGTTCCTCCCGACACTGTTGTAGTTCCTCCAATCTGAAACCCATCCTGATACAGAGTGATAAGATCTCCATTGGTTCCTGTACCACTTACCGAAGCATCGCACTCATAAATAGGAGTCGCTGTATTTATAGTAACTGTATTGGTCGATTTTGTACCTACAAATACAGAATTTGAGGCATCACTGGTTGCCAAACAAGAGCCTGATGCTTTTGCCGTAACTGTAGTTCCAAGCGCGATGCTAATGCCTGATTTAGTCCAGGTTCCATCTGACAATACCGTTGTTGTACCTTTGGATGTGGCACCTTCAAAAACCTCGATGGTTGTTCCGGCAGCTTCCACTGATGTTCCTGAAACTGATGTTATTGCTGCGGCCGAGCAAATAGGCCCATTTACCACAGGTGCATATGCTTTTCTCTGAATAGGCACTGAGCTCGACATACATTTGCCAGTGTTTACTGCAGTTACCGTATAATTCTGACAAACAGGACTTGAAAAGGAAAATCCGGATAAAGTCCATGCCCCACCTGTAGTAGTTGTTGTTGTTCCAATCTGTATGTCATTTGAAAAAAGATAAATAATCACTCCGGCTACATTATCCGGAGAAGTTACCGACCCTGATACTGAAGTAGTCGTAGGTAAAATGGGATTGGTTGAAATTGTCGGATTAGCAGTAGCTGTTGCTCCGCCTGCACAAATCCAGACTCCAGGGGATTCACATTTTCCCGGAGAAGTAGCTGTAACTCGATATGCGCCAATTAATGTGTTCCCACCGCTTGCCTGATCATTAGTTGTTTCACCTGAACCCAGATTCTTCCATAAAAAGTTAGCTGATGTGGGAGATAAACCACTTGGAAAACCACTAGCAGTAATTGTAGCTGGCGGACTTGACCATATATGACCTGCTGTTGGGGTTTGCAAAACACCTGCTGGATTATATACCTTTATAATATCATTTTGAAGCGCTATTCCCTGAATACTTTTTCCACTAAAATAAGCACTGGTTGGATTTGCAGAAATTACGCACGAAGATGCCACAATCACACTACTACAATTGATATAAGATTCAGTCATGCCAGTCGTAGTGGCTGATGCGCCAATAACATCATTTGCAACAAGAGCTGGTGATATGCCTGATAAAGTCCACGCTCCGCCAGTTACCGTAGTTGTTGTTCCATATGCGGTTCCGTTTATATATACTTTTATCGTAGTGCCATTGGCAGCACCAGAAGTTCCACTAACTGAAACAGCGCCACTGTATATTGGACTAGTCACAGTAGGACATGGAGTACGGTCAAGGCAAGGTGACCCACTCGTAGCACATGGGCTATAATTATCAATGATCTGGCCAAAACAATTTTCCAGTGGTCCGGTACAATCAGTTCCTCCAATATCCGAAGCAGAATTCTGATTGCACAAGGTTGATTTGTTGGCTGCCATATTATCAACTATAGCCATACGAATCTTTGTTGATGGGGTAACTGATGGAAATTGAGCAGTTATATCATCAAAGTTTACGAAAAAATCATAAAAGTAATCAGGATCGCCACATATCTGAGATAAAGAGATAGATTTCTGGTAATTGGTATGACCAGGATAGGACTTAAAAGCCACCCCACAAACAGAGTTATCCACATTAAAAATAGAGACCCCAAAATTTGTAGCTAAAACTATTTCAATCTCAAAGCCCGGATTAGAAGTGGTATATGTAGGATCAGCATTGGGCCCGGTTTTTCCAAACTTACCATCGGTGTCAATTAAAACACTATAACTTTTTGAGTTGGGCGATGTTTTGCCCATTCGCAAACGAAAAAGCCAGTTATTGCTACCATCTAAATAGTATTGTGCAGGATCTTCCACCCCGGAATCAACAAAATCGGTAAAACTACAATTCGGACCAATAGCTAAATCACTTGATGGTTCAACCATCGGAAAAACTAAAGGCACATAAGGTATTTCACTATATGAAGCCCCCTGGTCTTTGACAGAAAAACCAGCTGTTGTCGGAGAAGTATATCCGTCAGCATTTGGATCAAGAATCAACGATCCACCTGGGACCGGATCATAAATCAATCCGGGGGTTTGTGCCTGAACATTCTCAGGAAGCACAAGCAGGAACAAAAGTCCGACTAAAGCAAAAACGACTAACCTCTTAATGGATATGAAAAGTAAAGATGACTTCATATGGTTATTTTTATACATATCAAAATGATGGAATTCGGTGAATTTTGGATTAAACCCACTAAAAAAACAGCTATTAAATATAATTAATTAAAATAACTTTTTTCTAAGAAGCTGTTTAAAATTCATAATTTAATTCTATTAAGCATTAGTTTAATCATTGCTAATTGTATCATAGCTTCACTTGTATCTGTCCGGTATTCAAAGTCTTTGCTTAACCTACGATAGCTCTCAAACCAAGAAAATGTTCGCTCCACAACCCATCTTTTAGGAATTACAGAGAAATTAGTTGAATGGTCGCTTCTTAGCACAACTTCAAGTATCCATCCAAAGGATGCTTTTGTTTTTTCGATTAATTCGCCTCGGTAACCACCATCTGCTAGTATTTTGACTAATCGTTTAAAGCGTCCTCTCAGTAATCTTATTACGTCAATAGCAGCTTTACTATCATGTAAGTTTGCTGCATGGACAACTACAGCTAATAGCAACCCTGTAGAATCAGTAATTATATGGCGCTTCCTGCCTTTTACTTTTTTGCCTCCATCAACTCCTCTATCTTGTCCTCCAAGCCTAGTTGTCTTAACAGACTGGCTATCAATAAGGGCAAGACTTGGTGATTCATCTCTGCCAGCTTTTTTTCGAACTATATCACGTAGTGCTTCATGAATCTGTTCAATAATACCATTCTTCTTCCAGCACGTAAAATAATAATAAATTAGCTCCCACTTTGGAAAATCTCTTGGTAGCATGCGCCATTGACAGCCTGTTTTAAGCATATATAAGATTGCATTGAAAATATCTCGCAAAGAATGTTTTCTTTTGCGTTGGGTATTTAAAATGCCCTTTATAAACTTCCATTGGCTATCATTGATGTCGGTTGGATAGTGTTTCATAATTTCCTAACAGTTTGGTAACCATTAAGATAATGAATATTATTCACTTATTCAATTGATAGTCAATGTATTATGCATCTAATCTGATAAATTTAAACAGCTTCTAACAATCTTTACTCGTGTCGTGATATTCGTTCAATGTCAATAAAAAACCAAATAGCAACATACTTACAATGCATGTTGCTTCAGACATAATTTTGTTTGATTGTAAAATTCTATTATAAATCCCGGAAATTCTAATTTAAACATTTAACCACTGATCAAAAAAAAGGTTGAAATCCGACAAAAAAAATATTTGGCCTTCTCAACTTTTCTTTATTTTATAAAGATAACACAATGGATTTAGCTTTTCTGCAACTGTGAATTTCGGATGTTCATATCGTTTATTTGATCTACCAAAACCCCATATTCACTTATCCAAAAGAAAGATTATTTTGATTTTTTACTAAAAAGCACGACAAATCCTATGATTTCGACCATTTATTTAACGTTTTTTTTCAACGCTCAACGGTTAAAAAGTCATACAAAGCCCACAAACAGCAACATTATTTAAGTTTTCTATACCCTGAAAACCTTTAAAAAACCTGCTTTTCGATACCTGAATATCAATTTTCGAAGCTCTCGATGGCAAAAAGTCTTAACAATTGTACTAAATGAACATTAACGACAAACGCCAGTGCACGACCGGAGGTTTCAGGATCAAAAATTTACACAACAGGAGAAAAACCCGAAACTGAAATTTAAATAATCAGTCAATCCGGAAGGAAGGAAACCAGAATTTAATACATTTGAAATTCAAACTCAATTGCCAGACCTATGCTGATTACCATCGCACTGTTCCTGTTTTATTTTCTCACCCCCATTTTACTCATCTACCTGACGCATATTTCGAAGACCATAAATAAAATTGGAGCGGTTGTGCTGGCCTACCTCATTGGATTGCTTGCCGGAAACATCGGGATTTTCCCCCGGGCAAGCGAAGCTTTCAAGAACCTGTTAGCCGGTCGTGCATTTTTACCAAATCCTGAAATTACTGATGCACTTCAGTCCGGACAAATCACTGCCGGGGATTTCACTTTAAACCAGATCAGCTCGGCTCAGGATATCATCA
>JBASYJ010000099.1:0-3004 GCA_049277435.1 Prolixibacteraceae bacterium | reverse complement strand
AACCAATTGGTAACATGCTTTTAACTTTCTGACACATACCGTAAATTCCGAAGTTGTGCGGCATCGTAAGTTTGGTGTAAATAATTCAACGAACTTATGAAAACACAAAATGTCATTTCAATTTCACTGATCATTGCCCTGGGCGGATTCCTTTTTGGCTACGATATTGCCATGATGTCAGGAACCACCTCGCAATTGCAAACCGTTTTTAATTTAAATAGTGCATGGCTTGGGTTCACCATCACCATTGCCATCCTCGGTACCATCCTCGGAACATTAATAATAGGTAAACCTGCTGAGAAATACGGTCGCCGTAAATCGTTAATTTTTCTTTCCGGATTATTCTCATTGGCAGCACTTGGAAGTGCAACAGCATTTACCTGGGAGTTGCTGCTTTTCTTCCGTTTTGTTTCCGGAGTCCTTTTAGGATGTATCACAGTTGTTACACCGATGTTTATCGCAGAAATTTCGCCGGCAAAAAAACGCGGACAATTGGTTTTGCTCAACCAGTTCTTCGTGGTGTCCGCTATATTTCTGGCTTTTGTAGTCAACTATTTTTTAGCCCAGACAATTGCCGAAGGATCCTGGAGATGGATGATTGGCGTTGAAAGTCTACCGGCTATTCTGTTTTTCGGCTTACTTTTTATTGTTCCTGAAAGTCCGCGTTGGTTGGTTAATCAAAACCGAAGTGTGGAAGCTTTAGCCGTTTTTACCCGCATCCAGGCTGAAAACCCGAAAGAAGAAGTTGCTATCGTTGAAAAATCGGTGGAGCAGGAACTCGAATTAGGCCATGGGAAATTATTCGTAAAAGAAAATAAATACCCTGTCATTTTCGCTATTTTGATCGCTGCATTCAACCAGTTAGCCGGTATAAATGCCATCATGATTTATGCCCCCCGTGTTTTCGAAATGGCTGGTTTTACGAACAATGCAGCTTTGTTGCAATCCATCTCTATTGGCGCGACCAACTTACTTTTCACCTTTGTAGCACTATTCCTGATCGACCGTTATGGTCGTCGCACGCTGCTCATGGTCGGTTCTGTTGGAATGATTTTTTTTCTCGGAATGCTTTCCAAAGCTTTCTTCACCAACAACTTTAGCGAACTCGGCGGATACGGAGTCATGATTTACCTGATGGGCTTTATCGCGTTTTTCGCTTTCTCGCAGGGTGCCGTTTTATGGGTTTTCCTTTCCGAAATCTTCCCGAATAAAGTACGCTCAAAAGGACAGGCACTGGGAAGTTTCACTCATTGGATTATGGCTGCCGCCTTGATTTGGGGTTTCCCGGTATTTGCTGAAATGCCCGGTGTAGGCGGCGGACCTTCATTCGCATTTTTCGCCGTGATGATGGTACTTCATTTCTTTTTTGCCTGGAAAGTTATTCCTGAAACCAAAGGAAAATCACTGGAAGAAATTCAGGTGGAATTTACTGAGCGCAGAAAGAAATCGACCTGAAAATTCAAATCCTGAATACTATGAAACGAACATGTTGTCTGCAAAACAAACACCGAAGAAAATAATTTTCAACAACATGTGAGTTCCATCAGACAATTAAAAAACAAATTATTTACTGATGAAAATCAAGAACAATCAGATACTGTGTATTGGTGAAATCCTGTGGGATAATCTTCCTTCAGGAGCAAAACCAGGAGGCGCACCAATGAATGTGGCGCTTCACCTGAACCGCGTTGGACAACAGGTTGCTGTGGCCAGTAAAATCGGGAACGACGAACAAGGCAAAAAACTATTGAATTTTCTGGAAACCTCAGGATTAAAAACTGATTTGATTCAGGTTGACCAGAATTTACCCACCAGCGAAGTTCTGGTTCATCTGGATGCAAATAACAATGCGACCTATGAAATATGTGAACCCGTTGCCTGGGACAACCTGAACCTGACTGAATCGCTTTCAAAAACAGCCAGGGAATCAGGATTAATTATTTATGGCTCATTGGCTTCGCGAAACGCTGAGACCCGAAATACAATCCTGAATTTACTTAAAAACGATGCCCTTAAACTCATCGATGTTAACCTCCGGAAACCCTACGATACGCGCGAAATAGTTGAAATGCTGATCCGGAAATCGGATGTGGTGAAACTGAACGACGATGAATTGCAGGTTTTTGCACAATGGAACGATGTACAACTTCAGGATGAAAAAAGCCTGGTCAGTTGGTTTGCCGGTTTTTATAACTCAAAAATGATCCTTGTAACCAAAGGAGATAAGGGCGCGATCCTTTTTGCTGATGGCGAATTCTTTGAACATCCCGGATTTAAAGTTAATGCTGTGGATACCGTTGGTTCCGGAGATGCCTTTCTGGCCGGATTTATTGCCGCACTTTATGAAGGAAAAACAAACGATAAAGCACTCGAATTTGCCTGTGCCACCGGTTCGTTTGTTGCAAGCAAAGCAGGAGCTACTCCTGAATACGATAGGTTCGAAATTGAACATTTAATAATTTCTAAGTAATCAAACTATGAAGAAAAAATCTCTTAACGTGAAAAAAATGGCCAGAGGAATTCTCCTGCTGCTGGCTTTACTCTGTTCTATCGGGGCAATCGCCCAGGAAGTATCAGTTTCCGGGAAAGTCACCGATCAGACGGGTTCCGGATTACCTGGTGTAACCATTATTGTAAAAGGAACTTCGAACGGTACAATCACCGACTTTGATGGAGTCTATTCCATTAAAGGTGCTAAAAATGCCACGCTGGTTTTCAGCTTTGTGGGCATGAGATCGCAGGAAATTGCTGTTGGCGGACGCACTACAATTAATGTGGTTTTAGAAGAAGAAACGATTGGTCTGGACGAAGTTGTTGCTGTTGGATACGGCACTCAGCGAAAAGCAGATTTAACCGGAGCGATCGAAGTTGTTGAAATGAAAACGATCGAAAATGTAACTTTAAGCTCTGGAAATCCAATGCAGGCGCTTCAAGGCCGTGTACCCGGACTTTATATTGAAAAAACCGGTAGCCCGAATGCTGCCAACAGCCGGATTTTGATCCG
>JBASYJ010000098.1:0-5806 GCA_049277435.1 Prolixibacteraceae bacterium | reverse complement strand
TGCTAAGTCTGTCGGTTACTGCCGAAAATGCCGAGGTAATTACCCAGGAACTTGCTGAAATCATGACCAAAATAAACAGCGGCACCGGAACTTTAGGACGTTTAATTCAGGATACAACTATTGCCAGGAATTTAGACCAGACGATCATAAACCTAAAGAAAAGCTCAAAAGGACTGGATGAAAACATGAATGCAGCCAAGCATAATTTTCTATTACGGGGCTATTTTAACAAAAAGGCAAGAGAAGCCGAAAAGAAAGCTGCTGAAGGGAAAAAATAAGGTGAGGTGGGGTATCGAGTTGTTGAACTTTGGATATTAAAATGAAAGATTCAAATGCACTTCAAGTTTATAGTCATACTGTTTTTCGTTTTAATTTCGACGAATGATGTTGTATTTGCACAGCAAAAGCCTGTCAAAAAAGATTCAGCAAAAATTTATACCGATATTGAAAACTATTCAAAGAGAAGCAAGTTTACCAAATTTGCTTATTCGTTGATCTTCAAATCTGCAGGCGCAGTTTCACCCCAAAAGAAAGGTAAACGGAAAGTTTATAAAAAGCTGATTCAAAAGCCATACAGTACTTTCGAAGGTAAGATTATCAGACACATTAACATTGAAACTCTAGATCCGTTTGGTTATTCGATTAACGATACCACGGTAGCTTCTCTAAATCTTCTGACTAATACCGGGAATAATCTTCACATCAAATCTCAGCGCATAACTATCCGCAACCTTCTGCTTATCCATCAAAACCAGATTTTCGATGCGTTGAAGGTTAAAGAATCAGAACGGTTGGTGCGAAGCCAGGGATATATCCGTGATGTCTCATTTTTTGTTAAAGATGCTGCAAAAGGATCCGATTCGGTTGATATTTTCATTCGTGAATTGGATATTTGGAGTATTATTCCAGAAGGATCGGTTTCAACGTCAAGCAGTACGATCAATTTAGCAGACAAAAATTTTCTGGGTCTGGGGCATGAATTCCAGAGTGATTTTACCCGAAACTACTCACGGGGATACAATACTTACCATACCAATTATTCGATTCCAAACATAAAAAACTCATACGTCAGAGCAACTGTTCACTTTGGAAAAGAAGGGGATAAAAATTTAAACCGAAGTTTTGCCATTGACCGCCCGTTCTTTTCTCCTCTTGCAAAATGGGCTGCCGGAGTGAAATTTACACATCAGTTTTTTAACGATTCGGCGAATTTTGATAACCTGCACATTGGAATGTTACGGTTTAAATTTAACTCCCATGACATTTGGGCGGGTAATGCCATACAACTTTTCAAAGGTAAAAGCGAATATAACCGAACAACCAATTTCATTTCAACAGTCCGTTTTTTGAGGGTTCGATATCTGGAAAAGCCTGATGGATTATTTGACACCAAACACATGTTTACCGACGAGAATTTTTATCTCGGAAGTATGGGTGTTTCAACCCGAAAGTATGTTCAGGATAAATATATATTCAATTTTGGAATCACGGAAGATGTCCCGATTGGAAAGGTCATTAGCCTGACAAGCGGTTATCAGGAAAAAAGCCAGACAGAGCGGATCTATCTGGGAGCCCGCTTTTCAATGGGAAGTTATTATCCGTGGGGATACCTCAGTTATAACTTCGAATATGGAACCTTTATTCGTGCCTCACAGACCGAGGAGGGTATTTTTACTGCAGGTGTGAATTATTTTACGGGATTAATTGAAATTGGGAAATGGAAATTCAGGCAATTCGTTAAGCCGCAGTTCACCATGGGAATAAACCGCTTCGCATCAGACAGTTTAACGCTCAATGAAGGTTATGGTCTGGACGGATTTCATACGACGGCCTTGCAGGGAACAAGCCGCCTGCTATTAACCTTGCAAACTCAGGCCTATGCACCGTGGAATTTTATCGGGTTTCGTTTTGGCCCGTACATTACGTTATCAATGGGGATGCTTGGGGATGAACTTTCAGGATTAAAAAACAGCAAAATATATTCGCAGATTGGGGTCGGGGTTTTAATAAAAAACCTAAACCTGGTATTAAATACCTTTCAGCTTTCGCTCTCATTTTATCCGAATATTCCCGGAACCGGAACTAATGTGTTCAAAATGAATTCATACAGTACTTCTGATTTTGGTTTTCGGGATTTTGAAATTGGTAAACCCGGACCAGTCGTTTATCGATAAGGTGAACAAAAAGAGCCGTCCCAAATTGAATTGGGACGGCTCTTACATAAAAAAATGTCTTAATATGAGAATAAACTAAGCTAGTTTGACATTTACGGCATTTAATCCTTTATTTCCTTCCTGAAGGTCATAAGTTACTTCGTCATTTTCTCTGATTTCATCGTTTAAACCAGATACATGTACAAAGTATTCTTTGTCTGATCCACTGTCTTTAATGAATCCAAAACCTTTAGATTCGTTGAAAAATTTTACTGTTCCTTTATTCATGATAATTTTTAATAAAAATAAATATTCGCGCAAGATACAGTTTAATATTTGATAATTCATTTATTTTCAATGTTTTAATTAAAATAATTTTTAAGTGGTGTTGGTCGGAAAATCGTTTATTAGGTCTTCTGGTATATTGAACTACCTTTACCGGATGAGAAAAATAATATTCTATACCTTATTCCTTCTGATACCTGCTGTTATTGACGCCCGTGTTACTGAAATCAAAACAGAAAAAAAAATCGAAAATGATATTTATACAGCTGTAAACCTGGCAGATACAGGTTTGTCAAAAGATGTATTTAATATGGCTGTCAAGGGTTTGAAAAAGCTTGACAACAATGGTAAATTACAGAATCCAAACATCATAACCATAGCCGATTATTCACAATCAAGCAATAGGAAACGATTGTACGTGATTGATCTGAAAAATAAAAAACTGCTGTTTAATACCTATGTGGCTCATGGCAGGAATACCGGTGGTGAGTATGCGAAGTCTTTTTCCAACGCAGAAGGCTCCTATAAAAGCAGTCTGGGTTTTTACATTACTGAACATCCGATTACCGGATCGCATACCGGTTTTTCTTTGCTGATCGATGGTGTTGAAAAAGGATTTAATGATCGTGCCATTCAGCGCGCCATTATTATTCATGCGGCTGATTATGCTACCGAAAACTTCATTAAAAAATACGGAAGACTTGGCCGAAGTTATGGTTGTCCCTCACTTCCGCCTGAAATGAATAAACCAATCATAGATGCCATCCAGGGAGGAACTTGTTTGTTTCTTTATAATCCTGACAAGGAATACATCAGCAAATCAGCCTTACTGAATTAAATTGTAAATATCCGGAAGAAACGTAACTCGTTGCCCAACAAGCTTAACTGGTTGATAAATAATAAAAACCGGTATTTTTTTAACCAACATGATGATTTTGGATTCGGTATCTTTCTTGCCACTTTTTAATGCTGCAGTATCAATCTTATCACCTGCCATCATCTCAGCAAGTTCAACAGGTTTTTCAAGCCTGATACAACCATGACTCAGGAACCGGTAATCTTTTGCGAATTTCCCCTTTGAGTTGGTATCATGCAAAAAGATACTGAATGGATTTTGCAGGTTAAACTTCAAAACACCCAGCGCATTATTTGGTCCGGTTGACTCACGAAAAAAATAAGGAAAAGTTTTTTCGGTATAGCCCGCCCAGTCTAAATCATCTTCGTCCACAACATTTCCTTTTGAATCAACCACCTCAAAGTTATTCCGTTCGAGGTAAGTTTCATCTGTTTGCACTTTGGGTAAAAGCTCTTTTGTTGCAATCGAGAATGGTACATTCCAGAATGGAAAGCTGACAATATCGGTAATATACGATGCAATCGTGGGTGTAGGGTTTTTCTTCTTTCCAGCTACTGAACGCATTTTAAGCGCTGACTGATTATTCCGGAAATATTCAACTTCTGTTTCCGGAATATTTGCCACCACATATTCTGAATGACCGTTAAGTGTGATATACCTCCGGTAATTCATCGCAAGCAGTATGGTTTTGTATTTCAAGGTACTATCGGCAGTGATGGAGTCATTCAAATATCGTTTATAGACCACATAGTCCGGATCTTTACAATCGATTGAGGCAATCATCTCAGAAGCAGGTCCGCTGCGATCCGAATTCAGCAACTGAGCAGCATAAACTGAATCCCTGGAAGTGCGAACCCCATCAAAATCAAAAGGAACAATTCCTTCCTGAAGTTCTTTCATGAAATTTAAAACCAAACCGCTTATTTGTTGATCCGCCGCAGCCTGCGCTATCGTGTCTTTCTTATTATTCTCTTTCAAAGATTTGCGGGCCTGTTCGATTTGAATTTTATCCGAAACCAAGCCAAATCGAGCTGCCGAATCAAGTGCATCGAGCCATTCGTTTGCCCTTTTAATGTTTCTGTTGGACGAAAACCAAAATGGACTGTTATCATTCTGGGCATAAAAAATCTGAACCATTGTATCTTTTGACACAATTTTCATCGGTTTAGACTTTGATGCACAACTAAAGAAAAAGACACCACTCGTCAGGATGATAAACAGGAAATATTTTGAAACTGAAAGGCCAGATTTTAATTTAGAATAATGCATGGATGGAGATTTTACCGGTTTGATTTGTCCTCAAAGTTGGCTCCATTTATGCCTTATCATGTTATACAATTTCAGGAAAGAGTTACATGATTCACAGGTATGGTCACAAAAAAAGGCGACTATAAAGCCGCCTTCCAGATTAGAATATTTTCGATTTAATCATGATGATGATGTTCGTATTTACATCCATGATCTCGCCTAAGGTTCTGCATAATAATCTGATACAGTTCATTGTTAATCGTTGCCGATATCACGATCTTGCCATCAGTAAGAGTGGCATTGTCGAGTGCTGCAATGTCAACCTGTAACATCAACTGATCGAGGTAAATCTCTATGTTACTAGATAAATCAGTTGCTACATCTGAAATAATGGTGTCATTTTTTTGTTCGGTTTTAAAAGAAACCGGATCGCTAACCGAAATAACAATTGGCAAAATGGTACCTGCGGCATCAGTGTAGTTTCCTGATAGATAAACCAAAGGAAGGCCGTTGGCATCTTCCTTTTCAGAATTCACCTTCAATGATACTTCTTCATACATTCCGGCTGGAAGCGTAATGGAGCCTATTGTGGAATTAAGGTCAAACAAATCAATTGTTCGTGGACCTCTCCATGAGTATTCAATCGTGAGCGAATCTTGTCCAGTGAGAACACTTTTCATTTCTGCTTCAAATTTAACCTTTGATACCAGCATAGTGGCTTCATCCCATACTACCGTTGCGGTAGTAACCGAAGCTGATTTCAATCCGCTGGTTGAAACTGGCAGTGAGACACTCTTATTGAATGCCTGCATTTTAAAGTTAAGGTCTGAAGACGTTGAACCTGAATTAACCGAAGAATCTTTTTTACATGATGTAAATGATATAGCAAAGATAAAAACCAATGCTATTAAACTAATTTTATGTTTCATAATTTTTATTTATTATTTTACTGATTCAATACTCAATCGACACATCAAACTTGAAGTATATATTGTACCAGCTTAACTACTAAACGCAACAGTGCATTTATATTGTCCGGATTTTAAAACATAATCTCTCCATAATGGATAAGTTGTTATCTGTGAGTTTTATATCGTGAGATAAACTTTTATCTTATGATGTGAAATTTAGCTGAAATCATATTTTTTTTGAAATTCCCAGATTAGAACGGATACCCGATGGCCACATTCAAAACCAAATTATCCTTTCTCCAGGCCGAACTTCTGAAGTTAATTTCATTGGTCACCCACCGGTTATTTTCTTC
>JBASYJ010000097.1:0-6314 GCA_049277435.1 Prolixibacteraceae bacterium | reverse complement strand
AATTTCAACACTGATTAATAAGGTTTGGTTGGTGTGATGATAATTGTCCTACAAAGGTTAATAAAAATAATAAGGTGTTTTCAGGCTTAACTCATCTTTAATACAGATAAATAGCAAACTAAATATTTTTAAAACCTTATTCTTTTCAAGTCACCTTAGTAGAAATATTAAACATAGAAACACAACCTTATTACCTTATTTACAAATTAAACCAAGGGTTCAATTGGCTTTTAAAAGATAAAATCCACACGATCCGTCATCGTTCAACTTAAACTTAGAGCAGTATTGTTACTCCCAGATCAATCGAAAATCCCAATGTTACTTCCTGACCGGTAATACTGACCGGCAGCAAAGGAAGTTCAGGAGTAATGGTGATATCATATATTCCTTCAGGTAAACCTGCAACCAGAAATTTTCCTTCCGCATTGGCTACCGATGAATAAAAAGTTATTCCATCTGATGATGCTGTTACTGTCGCAATTGTACCTGCCGGAGTAATGCTACCTCTAATTGAACCTGAAACAGCTGTATCAATAGTTCGGATTACCGGTTTTAACTGGTATTCATTTGTACCCTTCAGAACAATTGATTGACTGGCATCAAAATCGAGCAGGATATTGTAGGCTACACCTGCCTCAAAAATTTGATGAATCTGAAGTTTCAAACCCGATTGCATGGCACTGGGTGTGCTAAGCGGATAATCAACACCATCCACAGTCACGAAATTGTTGGTACCCAGAATTAGCCTGATTTGTGAAACCGTACCTGGTTCTAAATCGCCTGTTGCAATCAGTGTATTTACACCATTTGATAAATCAAGAAGATTATACATTCCAGCGGTAGTGTTAAGCAAGACTGCACTTCCAACATCGCCTTTTATTTCCACACCTTGCACATCAATCATTACAGCATCATAGTTTGCCGGGGCATCTGTCATCTGAACCGAAAGCGATGCTTTTTCTGAAGACTTATCCTTGGTACAAGATGAAAACTGAATCATCATTAACCCAATCATTGTTACATACATTATCCTTTTAAAGATTAAAGTTGTAACTTCTTTTTTTTCTGTTGTTTTCATGTTTTAAATTTTGGTAAATAGTAAAATATTACTGAACAAAGGTGAGGACATCTGCTTTGGTAAGTATTACACAATTTTTAAAATCTGTTGCAAAATTCCCACATTCAATCAAATAAGTCGAACGCCCACAACTAAATTTACGATGCTCTGCCCCTCACAACTCTTTATATCTAAATTTCGGTATGATAGGCCAATCTATTCAAGCCCCTGACCATTCCTGGGGTAAAAGGAATAAAGAAAAAACCGTCCGCGAGAACATGATAATTAGTGCATAAACCATATTTCGGACGCCTGCCAGCTGCAGGCAGGGAATCGCATCTCTTTATTTACAGTTAAAATTTTCGTCTTTTCGGCCGAAACAATGATATGCCCTTGAAAAACGATATCACTCGGCCGATTCTCCTACCCATTCTCCAACCCAGGGAGTCCCGAAGCCTCGGGATTGCCCTGGGCTAGATTATGTTGGCCTTTCAGGCCATATAGTATTCGCTTTTAACCTTCATTCCGATTTTTTGTAGTTTTCTCCAAAACAAAAAGAGGGGCCATAATTTAGCCTCTCCTTTTTTAACTATTTTATTTTGAAAATTGATTATCCTGGAATAATGTCAATAATAACCGAACGGTTATACGAACGTTCCTCCGGAAACTGGTTGGCATAAGGTGCTGATTTCTGATCTTCACCAAGTCCGTCAACTTCAAATTTCACATCGGTTCTTCCTGCTTTTGCCAGTGCTTTTTCCAGAATTTTGCGGGTGTCATTTGCACGTGCCTGTGATAATTTCAGGTTATGATCTTCACCACCAATAATATCGGTATGACCTTGAATCTTCACTGTTCCGTTTTGTGGAATCTTCGGTGCAACAACATCAGTTAGATATTTGTCATAAATAGTAATCGCTTTCGAATTGTTGAAGTCATAAATGATACTGAATCGCATCACTTCCTGAGTTGTAGCAGGTGTCCAAAGTACCAGGTGTACCTTCGTTTCCTTCTTTAAGGTTTCTCCACTTTCCAGCTTACCGGTCATGGTTACTTTGTAATCACCTTCAGGACGAGTACCTAAAATATCTTTCCCGGGTATACTTACCGATTCTTTGGTGTAGGGTCCGAAATTTTGAGCAACACCTTTTTCGTCTTCAATGACAAGTGACCATGAGGTGAATGCAGTATCTGCACCTTCAGTGCTAAATGTAACATAACTGTTAAGAGGTGCTTCCGGGGCGGTACTTATTTTTACCGGTTTCAGCGGCGCATCAGCTCCACTTCTGAATTCCATTAGTAAACCCGGAGAATTGCTTTCGATCGTTACCCGTCGGTCTCCTTCGCGGAGCAATACCAGATCCAGTTTTCCACCTGCTTGTTCTTCATTCAGTTTTGGTTTTTTACGACCTTCAGATTTAATTCTTGTAGCCTCAATTCCGAATACATCAACCAAATACAGTTTGATAGATTCTGCCATTAAACGTCCGTCTTTCGGACCTTTTTCAGAAGAACCAATCAAAGTAATTGTTGTTGTCGGGTCTTTTACCATGCGATCGCCCAGAATATTCAGAACATTATAATAGACAATCATTTGTCGTTTTGCGCTGCCAGACATATTTTTCGGGGTAGTTAATTCAACCTGATCTTCCCTGAAATCTTTGACCTGGTCTTTCCGGAGTTTCACATACCGGTTTGGTATTTCGTTCGAACCCAAATCGAAATACACATAGTTTCTTAGCGGAAATACTTCAACTACGGTGTTTTCTGTCTGAATGTTCTTTGGAGAGTTCGCTGTGAAAGTAACTTCAGGAACTACCGCGACAACTTCTGTTACTGGTACAATTACCTCAACCGGAGCTTCGATTTTGTGTCCTTTCCCAAATTTCAGTGCAACACCAGCTCTCAAAGTAGTCAAATTCCATGATTCAACTGAACGGGGATTCTGACCAAAATAAGGGTGAAAAGCAACGAATGGAGCAAGAATAATTTGTGTATTCTTTTTTTCATCCAGAAGTGGAATATCGTAACCGGCTCCAACCTGCATCGAGATCAGGGCTTTGTTCATGTTGCTGAAAACCCCGTGAACCTCAGGATTTGCAACCTGATCAGGATAAGCCGGATTGATACCCTGTTTGTAGGTATATCGTTTATCCACGTTGAAAGCCAGACGAGGACCTGCATACACATAGAAATTATTCTTGAATGGATTAAAGCGTATACTTGGCTCAACCGTAATGTAACGAAGGATATTGTTTAAATCTTCCGGACAATTACAGGGAGATTTTACCTGGTCCCAGGCACCTTTTCGGTTTTCATAACCAGCCTGAAGCATGAATCCCCATTGGGAATTTACAGGATGAAATTCCATGACCGGTACAAAAAAGAGTCCGAGTCCGTTTCCTTTTCCAAATGCGGTAGGAACTGTTAAATCAGCATCAATTTCCTGAGTCGTACCATTGTAGAAATTTAAGTTTCCTGCAGCTGCTGTACCAAACCACCATTTAGGTTGGGTGTATTTTACTTCCTTAACATCTTGTGGCTCCTGTGCCTGAACCGGCGTTTGCAAACCAGTAAAAATAACAGCGCCGATGAAAAGACTTTTTAGAACCAGGTTATAAGGGAACCGCGCCAGGCGCGATTCCTTTTTTAAAATTATATTTCGTTTCATATTTTAATCGATTTATGGTTTCGTAATTGTACTTGAATCTAATGTTACTGCGGCAATTCGGGTTAAGGCTCTACCGTATAAAGTTGCACCGGTAGTTAAGGTAATCGCCTGGTCGGCCAGAATATTTCCGTAGAATATTGAGTTCGTTCCAAGTGTTGCTGACGTACCCACTGACCAGAAGATGTTTTTTGCTTGTGCTCCACCAGCTAAAACGATACTGGTTCCGGCATCAGTCACCAATGTTGAACCCATTTTGAATATCCACACTGCATTGGCATCACCTTGTGCATCCAGAGTTAAAATTCCGTTTGGTCCTGTTCCTGAAATTCCACTTGTCGATGAATTCACATACAAACCAGGAGCAAGGGTAAGTCCGCCAAGCTGTCCGGGCAATGAAATCGCATTTAATGATCTTGATTGTGCATCGTTATAAGCGCTTGTCAAATCCAGTTTTGCCTGATCGACCAAAGGATCAGCCGAGGTGTAAAGTATTCCATCCACATTTCCCGCAAGAAGTCCATTAATCGTAGCACTTGGGAATGAACCAACATCTCCAATTATATGGGTAGTCACTCCGGTGTTTGAAATCCCCGAACCTGCAAGTATCGCGAAGTTACCTGCGGAGCCAAGATTAACAGCCAATGGACCAACCGGAGGTATTATATCTGCTATAAAGTTTGCGGTGATATTCTTATTCGCATTCATCGTCACTGTTAACGGACTTACTGAACCCGAAGCATCACCACTCCATGAGTCAAATTTAAATCCTGAATTTGGCGTTGCGGTAAGTATTACCGATGCTCCACTGGTATAAGTTACCAGATTTGGATTTTTCAGAACAGAGCCGTTGTTTGCAATGACATTTAATGCAAAACCAGATATTGGGATAAAGTTTGCAGTGATATTTTTAGCCGCATTCATAGTTACAGTTAATGGATTTGCAGAACCTGTAGCGTCACCACTCCATGATGAAAATACATAACCTGTATTTGGTGTCGCTGTCAGTATCACTGCAGCTCCGCTATTGTATGTTGCTGTATTCGGAACTTTCAAAACTGTTCCGTTCAGAGCTGTTACATTTAAAGCAAAACCAGAGCTCAGCGTAAAGTTGGCAGTGATATTTTTAGCCGCATTCATCGTTACAGTTAATGGATTTGCAGAACCTGTTGCATCACCACTCCACGATGTAAATACATAACCTGAATTTGGTGTTGCTGTCAGTACTACTGAAGCGCCACTATTGTATGTTGCGGTATTCGGAACCTTCAAAACTGTTCCGTTCAGAGCTGTTACATTTAAACTAAATGCGATGGCTTCAAAATTTGCAACTAAGTTTCTGGATGCGCTTAACGGGAATAAATAGCTGGCATCAGTTGATTTAATTGTTCCGTTTTCGGTCCAGTTTACGAAACTGTATCCTGGAGCTGGTGTGGCAGTTACTGTTACAGAAGTACCTGATGCAAATGAACCCGATCCAGTTGTTGTTCCGCCTAAAGCAGGAATCGAAGTTGCAGATACCACAAATTGAAGCGTGTAATTGGCTACCAGGTTTCTGTTACCATCCAGAACATATTCATAGCTTGAATTCGTTGAAACGACAATACCATTTTCAGTCCAGTTTACAAAAGAATAACCTGCACCTGGAGTAGCAATTACGGTTACCGTTGAGCCTTGGTTGAAAGTACCGGCTCCGGCATTAGTTCCGCCAGCCAAAGGATTTGACGATAAATTTATCTGAGGAACAGTGGTGAAGGTCCAAACATAGTCTGTTTGGATGGCATTCCCCATTAAATCCTTAGCCGAAGTTTTTACACGTCCGGTAAAGGTTGTGAATGGTGCAAGAGGAGTTTCTGGTGCAAACGACGCGACTAATCCGCTGTAAGAAACGGTTCCGTTAACCGGTGTAGTTCCCTGTACTACAGTATAAGATGATTTGGTAATCGTTTCAGGATTCATCTTTTCATTGAATGTTGCTGAAACGATTTGGTTGAGGGGCACATCAACAGCCTTGTCTAAAGGTATAGTCGATACGACTAATGGGCATACACCAACCTTTGCCTCATAGGTATCTTTTTCGCACGCGGCAAATAAGACAGCTGAAGCCAGGGTTAGGCCTACTAAAAGTTTTTTCATTTTCATGTTTTTCAATTTTATATGTATTAATTTATTTTCCGAATAAATTGCCCGGTCAAAAATTGGGTTGGGCGATTTTGTTTAGCCATTTAATTACTGTCGGGAAATCAGTTTACCCGATTGAATGGTTTTGTTATTCCTATTCAACAGGTATAAATATATTCCTGAAGGAAGATTTCGTATATCAAGAGTGGTGACTTGTTTGGTAAGGATGGTGTTCATCACTTCTTCTCCCAATATATTGTATATTTTCAGTTCGTCCACCTGAGGCAGATTCTGGTGAGATACATTATTGAAGCTTACCGATAAGCTGGTTGTAAAAGGATTCGGATAAAAGGCAACTACGTTGTTGCTGTTTCCGGCTTCTAATGAGGCAGTTCCGGTTGTTGGACAATCGGTTGGCAGGGTTGTCGTAATGGCATTTGTTGTTAACGAACCTGAAGTGGTCAGTGC
>JBASYJ010000096.1:0-3068 GCA_049277435.1 Prolixibacteraceae bacterium | reverse complement strand
GCACCGGCCTGAGCGACAAATTGCTGCAGTACGAAATGATCAAGGCAATTACGACTTCGCCAAATGCCAAACTTATTTTTATGGATGCGAAAAAACCGGGTTCGGTAATTATTGACGGGAAATAATTTAACCAGTAATTCATCCGGAATAAAAAATCCTGACAGGTATCGATACCAGTCAGGATTTTTTTTATGTTTAAAATCTAATTAAATGATTTTTCCACATGGAAAGCAGGGCTTAAAGAGAATGCAGCGTTCATTTTTTCTCGGTAACCCCTGTGGTTAATTCATCACTTTTATTTACACAGCTTATACACTTCACTTCCGCCCAGCAGAAAACAACCCAGACCGTAATCTTCGAAATCGGGCTTGCTGTCGTATTTCACCGGCTGTCCGTCGGAAGGTTGTTTCCCGGTTCCCTGAACGAAGCCCAAAAACCCATCCGGATGAACCGCTTCTGAAGCCATTGCATTCCAGGCTTTGGTAATTGCCGGCATATATTTTTTTGCACTCAACATTCCATGGTTAACCCCCCAGGCCATTCCATAAACAAACAGGGCTGTTCCTGAAGTTTCTTTTCCACCAAAATTATTTGGATCGTGCAAACTGGCGTTCCAGAAACCATCTTCCCGCTGAATGGGTAAAAGCGCTTTCATCATTTCAAGGTAGGTTTTCTTGTATTCCTTGTAGTGCGGATCTTTCGGATCAATTTCCATCACACGAACCAAAGCAGCAACCACCCAGCCATTTCCGCGCGACCAATAGCAATCTTCACCATTGGGTTCTTTGTAAGGAGATAAAAAATCTTTATCACGCCACCACAATTTATCTTTCGGATTGTAAAATCCTTGTTTGACTTTCGAATCCATATACATTTCGTACATGCGTTCCGAATATTTTCGGTCGCCGGTAATTACGCTCAATTGAGAGAAAACCGGCATGGCCATTTGCAGGGCATCAATCCAGTTCCAATCGTCGGTTTTGTCAGTTTTTAGCATCAGGTCAACCGAAGCCTGAATATCACGGATCTGTTCCGGGTTTTTATCGATCTGATACAAATCGAGGTAAGTCTGACCGCAACACTGATTATCCGCATTCCGGGTTTTTATTCCATCGCGCAAACCCCATTTATGCGCTTCTCCCCACGAAGTGGCATAATCGTAATAGCTTTTATCCGGATTAATTGAATACAGTGCCATCAAACCTTCATAATAAACTGCACGCGTCCAGATGTTGCTGGGGCGTTCGCGGTTGGTGATGATGCTTTTACCGGTATCCGGCCATTTATTCATAAAATAGGCGTTGGTCAGGACCATCTTGTCCATCACTTCCTTTTTCGACGGAAGATTTTGTGCCTGAACAAAGTTTGCTGTCAGCAGAACCGCAATTAACATCAAGGTGATTTTCGATTTCATATAATTGGATTTAAAAATAAAATTCTTTTGATTTTTGACGGACCGGTTTATTCTTTCGTATAGGCCCTTAATTCACATTCTTTAAGTTTACTGATTGCCTGAATAAGAATTTCTGCATTCAGCCCTGCCCCGGCCTGATTGGTATGTGTGTGATCGCCCGGAAAAAATGGTTTCACATTCTCAGCGCCCAGCTTTTCATATTTTTCAGCAATCAGTTCGTTCAGGTCGATAAAAAAAGCGCCATTCTTTCCGGCTTCTTCTTTTGCCCATTTGCCATACATTTCCGAGGCCCGTTCCACCTTGCCATCTTTCCAGATATTGCGGGGAGTCATGGAAAGAACAACCGGAATTGCTCCTTTGGCTTTTGTATCCTGAATGTACTTTTGCATGTACCAACCGTAAGAATGAACGATTTCTACCGTTCCATCCGGCTTTTTAACATCCATGGTTTCGTCACCGGTGCCACGAATTGAACCGCGAAATTTGCCTTCATCAGGTTTTGCTCCGTCGTTGTGACCAAATTGCATCAGCACAAAATCGCCTTTTTTTAGCTGCGGAAGTATTTCGTTCCATAGCCCTTCGTTGATAAAAGTACGGCTACTTCTTCCGCCCCGTGCTTTATTTACAACTTCAACCCGGCTTGAATCAAAAAACTCCGGAAGAATCCGTCCCCAGCCAACAATCGAATCATTGCCGTTGGCCACTGTTGAATCGCCGATGATGAATACCTGCTTTTTGACCGGAAAATTGATCTGCGGATTGGACAACAGGAACTTGTTTAATTTACAGGAAGGATTTGCCTGAATTCCGGAAACAACCAGAGAGGCACTCATCTTTGCACCTTCAGCCGAAGTGTGGGTGTGATCGCGCTGATAAAAATAAGTTCCGGTAACTTTTTCCTGTCCGAAACCATCCAGCCTATCCGACATGCTTTTGTTCAGATCAACAAAGTGAATTTTTTCCTGACGGGCCACTTCCATCGCCCAATCCGGATATGAATTTGGGGTGCGTTTAATTTTGCTGTTTTCCCAGTCGTTGCGCGGAATTGGGGTAATAATCACCGGAGTGGCACCTTTAGCTTTGGTTTCGCGAACCACTTTCCGGAGATACCAGCCGTAACTGTGAACGATTTCGTGTTCTTTGGTCAGGATATTATCAATTTCTTCGGTCTCCTCACCCACTCCTTTGATTGTTCCCCGGGCACGGCTGTCGTCATTGATCGCACTTCCATCGTTGTGTCCAAACTGCATCAGCACAAAATCGCCTTTTTGCAACTTGTCCAGAACTTCTTTCCACAGTCCTTTCGATTGAAAAGTGCGGCTGCTGGTGCCACCCAAAGCATGGTTTTCAACATTCACTTTAGTTGTATCAAAATATTGAGAAACCGGATCGCCCCAGCCCCACAATCCCCCGGCCCCATTGCCCTGCCCGTTTTTAACGGTAGAATCGCCAATGATAAAAACGGTTTGTTTTTGTTTGGCCTGAACCTGAATTCCAAGGACAATTATCAAAATTAAAAGTGCTGCATTTTTCATTCTTCTTTTCTTTACCACAGAGAACACAGAGTAAAAACAGAGATTATTTTCTTTGTTCTCTGTGAAATCTCTTTTTACGCTGCGGATAATTATTTTTATTTTATTTCAAATACAAAAGG
>JBASYJ010000095.1:0-2217 GCA_049277435.1 Prolixibacteraceae bacterium | reverse complement strand
TCCGACAAACTTTATTTCTGTATTTTTGCTCATGTTGTGATTTTGTGTGCAAAACAAATCTACAACTTGGGGCGAAACCTTCGGGGAGTAACCCCAATTTATTTTTTTACTCGTTCAGTAGTGATTTAAAATGGTATACTTTTGGATTGAACTACTGGTATACTTTTCGGTTGAAATAAACATATTAGCCTGTCGAAACATGAAAGTACGCAGGATATCTCACTTTTATACGTTTCTGTTAATAGTTCCATCCAGTTAAGTTACGCGTTTTTCCTTTTTGGTTCTGGCTCGTCCAGCTTAAGGTAGAACAGGCAATCCTGAAACAGTATTTCGCCTGAACAAAATTTACCACAGAAATCTGTTTCCGGATAGTTTAATTTCCGGAAAAATAGCTTTACTTAGCAGCACAGCACAGGACATCAAATCTTTAACTGAACAACATCATTAACGAACTATAAATCTGAGATTTAAAATGAATACAACGAACAGACTGATTGGTCGTTTGCCTAAAGTTGGCATTCGCCCGGTGATCGACGGACGGGAAATGGGTGTACGCGAGTCGCTCGAAGTACAGACCATGAACATGGCCAAAGCGGCCGCCAAACTGATTGAAGAAACCCTGCGTTTTCCGAACGGCGAAAAGGTTGAATGTGTGATTGCCGATACCACCATTGGTGGAGTTGCCGATGCAGCACACTGTGCCGATAAATTTGAAAAAGAAGGTGTTGGCGTTTCGCTGACTGTTACGCCTTGCTGGTGTTACGGAACCGAGGTGATGGATACCGATCCGAAACTTCCGAAAGCGGTTTGGGGATTTAACGGTACCGAACGTCCGGGGGCGGTTTATCTGGCCGCTGCACTGGCCGGTTATTCACAGAAAGGTTTGCCTGCTTTCGGAATTTATGGTCACGACGTTCAGGATTCGGGCGACACGTCCATTCCGGAGGATGTTCAGGAAAAAATTATCCGTTTTGTGAAAGCGGCACTGGCTTCGGCACAGATGAAAGGCAAATCGTATTTATCCATCGGATATTCATCGATGGGAATCGCCGGTTCGATGGTTGATCCGGATTTCTTTCAGGAATATTTGGGCATCCGCTGCGAATTTGTAGAATCGGTTGAATTCCTGCGCCGGATGGAACAGGGCATTTTTGATCCGGAAGAATTCGCGAAAGCGATGGCCTGGACCAAAGCCAACTGCATCGAAGGTGACGACCACAACAGCGCTGCCAAACAATCTTCCCGCGAACGGAAAGACTGGGAATGGGAAGTGGTGGTAAAAATGACCTTGATCGCCCGCGATTTAATGATTGGCAATCCGAAATTAAAAGAGATGGGATTTGGCGAAGAATCGAAAGGCCGCAACGCCATTTTGGGTGGTTTCCAGGGCCAGCGTCAATGGACCGATTATTACCCAAATGCCGATTTCACCGAAGCGATCCTGAATTCGTCGTTCGACTGGAACGGAATCCGTCAGGCTTTTGTTTTTGCCACTGAAAACGACAGCTTAAACGGCGCGTCGATGTTGTTCGGGCATTTACTCACCAATACTTCCCAGATTTTCTCGGATGTCCGGACTTACTGGAGCCCCGACGCCGTGAAACGGGTAACTGGCAAAGAATTAACTGGCAGAGCCAGCGCCGGGGTCATTCACCTGATCAATTCAGGATCGACCACACTGGATGCAACTGCACAACAAAAAGACGAAGCCGGAAACGCGGTGATGAAACCTTTCTGGAACATTAGTGAAAACGAAGCTGCTGCCTGTCTCGAAAATACACGCTGGTGCCCGGCCGATCTGGGTTACTTCCGTGGTGGTGGATATTCGTCGCAGTTTAAAACCGCCGGTGAAATGCCGGTAACCATGTCGCGCATTAACCTGGTAAAAGGTATCGGGCCGGTTCTGCAGATTGCTGAAGGCTGGACCGTTGAACTGCAGGATGATATTCATACCGTTCTGGACAAACGCACCAATCCAACCTGGCCAACTACCTGGTTTGCTCCGCGCCTGGCCGATAACGACGCCTTTAAAGATGTGTACAGTGTGATGGCCAACTGGGGCGCCAACCACGGTGCCATTTCATACGGACACATTGGCGCCGATCTGATTACCCTGGCATCGATTCTCCGGATTCCGGTAAACATGCACAATGTGAGCGAAGATCAGATCTTCAGGCCAAGTGCCTGGTCGGCATTCGGTACCGACAAGGAAGGCGC
>JBASYJ010000094.1:0-10180 GCA_049277435.1 Prolixibacteraceae bacterium | reverse complement strand
ACTAATAAATTGTATCACAAAAGTTCGGGGCAGTACAACTTATTGTCCCGAACTTTTTTTTATGTCTTGCCGGTTCCTTAAATTTATAAATACAATTTTGTAAAACCCGAAAAATCCAGTTTCAAATGAATTCTGAAGTTTCTGTTTTTTGGATTCACAGAAACCATTTTCAAGCGAAATTCAGATCAGACATTTAATGAAATGTAACTATTTGCTCATGAGAATACTGATTTCAACCATCCTGATTTTTGTCTTTTGCAGCATAAACCTGATAGCTCAAAAAAACGAAATTACTGATAAGCTTCGGGAATCACGGATCGACTCCCTGTTGGATGTAATCGTCTTCGACGAGCAGGCAAAAAGCCCTTCCACTGTTTTGAAAACCAGGTATCAGTTTTTGTATGTTCGCACCAGTTACAGTTCGAACACCTATTTTGCCGGCCGAGAAATCGGTGAAAATCAATACAATCAGTCGGGGCAGGTTTTTTATTTAAACTCCAACGGAATTTATGCCGGTGTTGCCGGAACCTGGTACAGTCAGCTCGATCCGGGCTACCGCACTACAGTACTTTCGCTCGGATACGGCAAAAGTTTAAAGAATATGAAGTTCCTGAGGTATCGGTTTTCCTCCGATTATTTTCTGTACCACAACGATAATCCTGATTTCGAACCGCTCTATTCAGGAGCAATAAATGCAGGACTTACCCTGAAAAGCAAAAATTTGGGAACCCGGGGTGGCGTTTCATTTTTAATCGGGAAAGAGTTCGGCACACAGGCAACCTGGAATGTATACAGCTACATCAATCTGGTGAAATTGGGAAAATACGATAAAATCAGGCTCGGGCCCGAAGCTTCGCTTTATTTTGGATCGGAGTCGGTTGAATATCAGTTGAACGAAGTGTTGATCGATACACTGACCAACACAAGCTACACCAGTTACTATAAAAATGAATTTGGGCTGTTAAACATTCAGATTGAATTGCCTCTAAGTATCAATTACAAAAGTTTCGATCTCGAAGCGGCCTGGATTTATAACTTCCCACAAACCATGAACAAGGGTAAATCTTATCCTGAAAACTGGTTTTTCCGAATATCTCTCGGGTATATTTTTAAATTGTAAAGTTCAGATGCAGGGTCATGCTCCACATGCACTTATTATTTTTCCTGAAATTTAAGTCTGCATTCTGATTACAAAACGGAAAAACCGCAAACAAAAACCCCGGAACATTTTTCTGAAGTTCCGGGGTAATCTTTTTAAGCTTTTAAAGCTTGAAGGATTCGTTTTGGGGTGATTGGCATTTGGTTCACACGGGCGCCCGATGCATGGAAAACAGCATTCGCGATCGCACCACCGACACAGATAATGGCCGGTTCGCCGCCACCCTGCGGAGGCGATTCCATATCGTCGATAAACACCGCTTCGATGGGTGGGGTAACTGCAAACCGGGTGATCTCGTACGAATCGAAATTCTGATTTTTCACTTCGCCCCAGTTGAACTGGATATCCTCATACAGTGCATAACCCAATCCCATGGTCAGTCCGCCTTCGGTTTGTACCCGAACACCATGCGGATTAACAACCTGACCCATGTCCTGTGCGCAAACTATGCGGAGTGGTGTCACCGCTCCGGTTTCAGGATTCACTGCCACTTCAGCAATAACAGCCACATAAGTGCCCGCATCGAAACCAAGCGCAATTCCGCAGCCTTTGTTTGCACCGGTTTTAGCCGATGTATAGCCAAATGTTTTGGCTGCCAGACGCAAAGTGCGCTCCAATTTTGGTTCTGAAACATTTTTCATTCGCAGTTCCAGCGGATCCATGCCGATTTTGTCAGCAAGCACATCGATGTGCGATTCGCGGGCAAAGGTGCTTGAATTATTTCCCGGAGCACGCCATGCACCGGTTCCGAACGGATGAATGTTGCGTTTGTCATACAAGGCCGACCGAAGGTTCGGGATACCGTAAAAATCATTCACTCCCCTGCTTCCGGCGCAATAAATCTGGTATTTCCAGGCGATAATTTTTCCGTCTTTTTTAACGCCTGCCTTAATCTGCATCACAGCTGCCGTACGAAATTTGTCGTACATAAATTCTTCTTTCCGTGTCCAGGCCAGTTGCACCGGAACGCCAGCTTTTTTAGCCAGTTGAGCCGCTTCGATAATCTGGTCGCCGTAAATTTTTCCGCCAAAACCGCCACCAACCAAAACCTGTTTGATGTGTACCTTTTCGAGCGGCATATCGAATTTCTTTGCCAGATCCTGACGTGCGCCAAAAGGTGTTTGAGTCGAAGCCCAAACAATGAGTTTATCGCCTTCGAACTGAACCGTGGCAGTATGAGTTTCCATGGGAGCATGAGCCTTGTATCCATCGTGGTATTCCGATTCGACAGTAAAGTCGGATTCTGAAAATCCCTGCTGCAGATTGCCTTTCTCTTCCACAATGCGGTTTTCTTCGCCCGTTTTAACAATGTGCTGAAAAATTGTTTCGTCATTCGCCAGCAATTCCGGAGCCGACCAGCTGGTTTTGATTACCTGCTGGGCACGCATCGCCACATTCGGATTGGCATGTAAGGCAGCAACCAGATCGTCAACCTGTACAACCAGGACTCCGTTCATGGCTTCGGCTTTCGAGGCATCCACATTCAGTAATTTGCATCCGTGTGCCGGTGGTCGGCTAATGGCGGCATAAAGCATTCCGGGAAGCTGAATGTCTCCGGCGTATTTTGCCTGGCCGGTCACTTTAAGCAAAGCATTGGTTGCATGAACCGGGTTTCCGACCTGCTTGTATTCGGATATTTTTTTAAGTACAGGTGGTTTATTTATCGTTTTAACGATTTTCTTGCCTTTGGTCAGTTCGGCATAAGAGATTTTTTTCGAACTGTCGGTCACCGAAATAACAAAACCAACTTCCGTTTTAAGCTGATCTTCCGCAATTTTAAGTTCGGCAGCAGCAAGTTTGATGAGTTCCATGCGGGCTTCAACGGCTGCAGCCCGAAGCGGCGGATCGAAGGTACGGGTGGTTAATGAGCCCCAGGTTCCGGCATCGTACGGACATAAATCGGTATCGCCCATAATCATATCAATGCTTTCGAGCGAAACTTCGAGTTCTTCGGCCAAAGCCTGTGCCAGCGAGGTGGTGATCCCCTGCCCCATTTCTATTTTTCCGGTATAACATTCCACGCGTCCATCGTCCCTGATCCGCAGGTAGGCGTTGAAGTTATTCTTTCCGTCTTTTTCATCCGGTTCTTCTTCCTCGCCGAAAGCCTTTAAATTCCGAACCGTAAACACAATAATGAGTCCGGCACCCAGTTTTTTGATAAAATCGCGGCGGCCCCGATGCAACGGATTATCTACATCGCCAAAATACAGTTCATTTATTTCTTCTGAATTCATTATCTGGCTCCTCCATTCATTTCGTTAGCTGCTTCCTCGATGGCGCGGGTGATCCGGTTATAGGCACCGCAACGGCAAAGATTGTCATTCATGGCATAAATAATATCCTGACGGACTGGTTTGGGATTTTCCTTTAAAAAACCAACTGCGTTCATAATCATTCCTGAAGTGCAAAATCCGCACTGCTGGGCTTCGTTCATGATGAAAGATTTTTGGACCGGGTGCAGTTTTCCGTCTTTGGCCAATCCTTCAATCGTGGTTACTTTTTTTCCGGCAATTTCTCGAACCGACATCGAACAGGAACGCTGTGCCACATCATCGACCAGAATTGTGCAGGCACCGCAGTAACCTTCGCCACAGCCATGTTTGGTTCCGGTTAGGCCCAACTCGGTGCGGATCACCCACAAAAGAGTTTGTGTGGGATCGGTTTCCAATTCAACCGGTTTGCCATTGAGTGTAAACGTAATTTTTTCGTTCATAACTGGTTCATATTTTTGGTTAAGTATTTCTCCTGAATACAAAATGCTCAATTGTACTGACGATCAGGTAATTTTGTTTCACGCCGGTAATCTTCGGGTGTATCAATATCGTTCAGAATTTCGCTGGTCCCGGCTTCAACTTCCAGAATGTCGTGACTGTATTTTGCAAACAACTCACGGAGTCCAACTTCAGGATTTAAGGAACTGATCTGGTTTTTGTATTTTGAACTGATTAAAACCGGATGCCCTCGCCGGCCATTAAAAGTAGGAATAATTAAACATTTTTCAGTCTTGCGGAACGATGTAATTAAACGGTTGATCAATTGCGTTGAAACCATTGGCTGATCGCCCAACAGGATCAGCATGCCATCTGTTGTTTCCGGAATGGCTGACACTCCGGCCTGAACAGACGACAACATTCCTTCTTCAAACCGTTCGTTTTCGACAAACTCAACCGCTAATCCTTCAAGTTCGTTCCGGATTTCATGTTTATGACTGCCGGTTACCACATAAGTCTGACTAGCATTGGAATTCAGGGATTTGGTTACAATCGATTTAATGATGCTTGAATTTTCATAATCTAAAAGAAGTTTCTGAGTCCCCATCCGGGTACTTTTTCCGGCGGCCAGAATCAGGCAGTCGATCGTCTTCCTTTTTCCTGAAAAATTCAGTTCATAGCGTTCGCTGATCAGTTCGGCCACGATGCTGATCGCAATTTCATTGACTGTTTTCGAGTGAATATCCAGGCCAACCGGCGAATGAATGAACTTCCACTCTTCCGGAGTTGCCCAGGCTTGTTCAATAAATTTCTGCTCCATCAAACGCATTTTTCGCCTGCTGCCTATCACACCGATGTAAGCAGCATCCGAACAAATGCAGCAACGAAGTGCTTCCATGTCGGTTTGGTGGTTCTGGCCTGCAATCACAATGTACGTTTCCGGAGTAATTAAAACCGATTTAAAAGCAGTTTCGACCGGACCACAAATTATTCCGGATGCTTCCGAAAATCTGTCCGCGGCAACCATGTCTGCACGGTTATCCAGAACCTGAACTTCAAAACCGGCCAGATCGCCCAGCTTGCAGAGCGCCTGCCCGATATGGCCCGCACCAACAATAAGCAATTGCTGAACCGGATGAACCGGCTCGATAAACAAGGAAACTTCGGTGTCTGGACTTTCGCCGGGAATCTGAACAGATTCGATCCGGATGGCTTTCCGGTCGTTAATTATTTGCTGAAAACGAAGGGAAGAAAAAATCAATACTGATTTTAATGTTTCAGGTAGAATTTCGTTTTGCCCGATCCAAAACCGCTCGATTTCGGGATTTTGACTTCCATTCCGCCGGAAAAAGGAAAATAAAACACCCGGTTTGTTTCGCCGGAGCGAATCCAGAAGTTTTTCAAATTCCGCCAAATGTTTCTTCGGATCTGCATCAATGGCAAAGAGTGCAGTGCCCCCGCAGATCGCTCCTTCCGGATCATCCATTTCGGCATCAAAATGCACCCACTCCAGAATGTTGGCCCGGTTTCCCGAACCGGCAGCTTTTTGTGCCCGGGCTTCGAGCAATCCTCCGCCCAGTGTTCCGGAAACGACTTTTACATGGTCGAAAATGGCCAGCGCCCCCGCGACCTGCGGAGCCGATCCCCGGGTGTACAAAAGTGTTCCCAGACTATACTCAAAACCTGATTTCAGACCGGCAACCAGTTGCCCGTAAATTTTCTTCATAAGATTTGTGCTTCAGAAAATAAAAATACCTTTCGGCTGCGAGATAAACAAACCCGGGTTCATCTTTTCGGACTCAGGAATAAAGAAACCTTCAGTAAAAAACAAGTATTTTATTGGCAATTGTCACAAATGTTTCAAACTGAAACATTTGTAAAACTCATTCCTGCAAACAATTAAATGCCACGCATAAAATATTGCTAATTTTGTACGGAATTTATTCAGCTGACGGGAAAATGAGACGAAAACTACTGAGAACTTTGTTACTGATTGTTCTGGTTTAATTCAGACTGGCTGCACAGAACGATCCGATACTGTTTCGACAGATTTCATCAAAAGGAGGATTTACCTACGGTACCATCCGCACCATTACCCAGGATTCGCTGGGATACATCTGGTTTGGCACCGAGCATGGTTTATACAGCTACAACAGTCAGGAATTCAACTAATACCTCACTTCTCCTGAAAGTTCTCATGCTCTTCCGGATAACAACATCCGGAAACTGTTAACCACTAAAAACGGGAAACTCAGGGTCATCACCACCAATGGGGCCTGTTATTTTAATTACCGCACCCATCAGTTCATAAAAATCAATCCCGACATCAGTCCAAAGACAGCGAATTTATCCAACATCATGAATCTGGCCGAAAACCGGAATGAACAGTTATTTGCGCTTTTTTACAACCACATCGGCATTTTAAAGCCCAACAGCAACCACGAAATCGAGATTCTGCCGTTTAAATTTGCTTCCGGAGAAAATCTTGAAGCGGTAACTTTCGACAATGCCAATCAACTGTGGATTGGAACCAGCCACGGTGCAATTTACCGTAGTTCGCCTCCCTACCAAACCATGGAATTGTTCTGAAACAGTTCTTTCGCTTTGTTCGGACAACAATACGCTGTGGACCGGCTACCAATGGGGTGGCGCCGACCACGTGAATGAGAACGGGATCATCATTGATCATTACGACCAGAAACAACTGGAAATTACATTCCGCATAACCGGGTCAGGCAAATTATGAAAGATCTGCAAAATCAAATCTGGATCGCAACTTTCAACGGGATTTTGCAGGTTCCGAAAAAAGGAAACCAGATCATTAAAAGCAACCGTTTTAATAACCTGCCGGCCAACAGCATTTATTCACTTTTTACCGATTCGCAGAATGGAGCGTGGATCGGAACCTGGTTGGGCGGTCTGGCCTATCTGAACCCCAACGAAAACCGGTTTTTGCACATTCAGCAGGCATCAGCCGGAAACAGTACCGAAGGATCGGTGGTCAGTTCGTTTACCGAAGATTTGGACGGTAAAATCTGGATCGGCAGCGAAAATGGAGTCGATTGTTTTGATCAGAACTCAGGCGCATTTACAAACCTGACCAAAAGTGCCGGTCTGGCTGGCAACAATGTGTACGGAATTCCGGAAGACGAACAGTATTTTCTCTGGTTTTCAACCGAAAACGGGATTTCGTGCTAAAATCCAGAATCGAATGCGTTCCGGAGTTTTCGGGAGGAAAGTCGGGGATTCAGAAATTTGACGGAAACGAAATGAGCTAATTTCTTATTCCTTGGCCTGATCGCGATACCTGGCCTGTGGATTATCGGCTTTAAAACTCATGGCCATCAAAATGGCCAAAACCAGCATGATCATCAGAAAGGCAAGTTGATATCCGCCCAGGTTATTGTTTGCGAAACTAAAGAAAACAGGGCCAAAAGCACTGGCAAAAACGATGATCGCCATCACCATACCACTGATGCTTCCCAGGTTGCTGCGACCATAAAAACGCGGCCAGGTAACTGCCATCAACACATTGTAAATTCCGCTGCTGATCCCATTCCCGATGATAAAACCGTAATAAAAAACACCATCGTCGAGTTGACTTAAACAGAAAAGTCCGATGATCTGTCCGGCAATGATCGTATAAAGTAAAAATTTAAGTTTGATTTTATCACTGATCCAGCCACCAACAAACGAAACAATGACCGAAATAAACGACATGGGGACAAAAACTCCGAGAGCCAGTTCCTTGGTTAATCCAACGTTTTCGAATATCGAAACCAGGTGAAAAGTAAATCCGGTGATGTATAGGGCATAAATTCCAAGCGGGATGGAAAACAACCAGAACGAATAGGTTGCGCGTGCTTCCTTGAGTGTAAACTGTTTCAACGCTTTTACGATGACCTCCTGCGTGTTGTATTCAGTAATTTTACCATCAGGCGCCAAATCCAGATCTTCAGGATTATCGCGAAAGAAAATAAATACAAAAATTGAAAAGAATATGGCAATACAGATAGCCATTACCCAATAGGCGCCCTGCCACGAAAAATTTTCGATTAATAAATCGAACGAAACAGGAGCCAGTGCAAAACCAAAGGAGACAAAAACGGCCGAGATGCCATTCACAAAACCGCGTCGTTTGATAAACCATTTCATCATCATGTTCCGTGAAATCATGGTCAGCACGCCCTGACCGGCAAAACGAAGCATAAAAAATAAAAACACCAGAGTGGCAATCGCAACGGAGGTATAAACTGTTGTTTTAGCTGCTCCGCCCAAAAGTGTTATAATTTGGTCAACAAATCCAAAAAGGAAAAGTATAAATCCGAGCCAGACCGAAACCACCACTCCCACAATGCGTGCGCCATATTTGTCGTACATTTTTCCGGCCCAGGTCAGCAGAAACGAACTGGCAACCGTACCTACCATGTAGGCAAAACTAAGCTGAATGCGGCTGATTCCAATCGCTTCGATCAGGTAATCGGTAAAGACCGAAACACCCATGGTTTGTCCCGGAGCACTGATCAGTATTCCGACTGTTCCGGCAAACAAAATGACCCAGCCATAAAAAAAAGGGAATCGGGAAGGTTTTATCGGAAAATTATTCCAGCGTTGTTTTAGTTCCATAATTTGATTTGAATCCCAAAATATACAGGATTTTTTCTGAAGGAGGAAGATTCAGGACAATTAATCAGAAATTATTGGAATTATTCTTGTTCCTGTTTGATAAATTCAAATTTAAGAAAGATTGATTTCCAAAAAAGTATTCAAATATATCGCCTCTATGTGGCTCACTATTCAAACAATTTCGGGTTCTACAAAGATTTAGCTGCAATGCTGCTTCTTTTCATTTAACGTAGTTGATATACTTTTTCACTATTATCCGACTAACACGCAAATCTTCGATTTCTGGTCTCTAATTGCATGATAATCAATTATTAATTTTTCTATTTCAAAAGTCACCCCCTGTTAAAAAGCAAAACTGGTTTGCTGATTTGCTCCGGGAGATCCTCTTTGTTTCAAGTATTCTCGTTTAGTACTTCTGTGCAATTCAAATACATCAAGTAAACTGATCAGGTGTATTCGCACCAATGAAGCCACAACTGAAAATGCCTTCTTTGTTTGAGCCATCTTTTGAATCACTGTCATTAGCAATTGCGCAATTAAGGTACACCAAACCTGTGTGCGGATAGCATTCTCTTTTTCTCCGTAAAAGTAATGAAGCTGGAAGTTCTGCTTCATTTTCTTGAACAGCAGCTCAATGCCCCACCGTTTTTTATATAGGAACGCTATTTCTTCGGCCGTACTATTCATGCTATTGGAGATAAACTCGTAATACCGGTTCTTTTCATCCTGATAGCATACCTTTTTCAGGCGAAGGGTTTGCTTCTGCTTTGTTTGCTTTTTGCCATTTTCATCTTCAGGAGAGTACTCAATTTCTATGATTTCCTCCCGGAGCACCATCGCTTTCCCTTTTTGTTTTTGTTGTTCCTGTAACACTTCAATGACCGTATAAAGGGCATTTTTCTTGATCCGGGTTACAAAAAAGACTGATTTGCTTGTCCATAAAGCAAACTGATGGTAATAATTATAAGCACGGTCGAAAACAACCATACTGTACGAGATCAGTTCCAGCTCCTTTAAAAAGTTTTTGTCGTGCACCTTGGCTTCCGTTATTTTAATAAACCGTCCAACCGACTGTACCGCATCGATGAGCAGGTGAACCTTTAACCCGCCTTTCTTTTTGCCATCGTTCTTGGGATTCCTTCCAACTCCTTTGAGAATATCACTGAATAAACGAATCGTGGTGGAATCGATCAGTAATACTTCTTTAAAGGTGAGGCCAAATGTTCGGCTGTCCGATAAAAAACTTTGATATTGGTGTACCAACCTAAAATAAACAGCTTCAAAGAACTTATTGTCACGGTTACGCATCCCATCGCAAGCGGTACTCTTTGCCGGAGCTTTTTCAAGCCCCAGATGGTTCAGCTTTCCGCCCATAGCCCGCAGCCCTTCACATATCTCGGTCATCGAATCTCACCGGCTAAAGATGCCAAAAAGAACTGTGATCAATTGTGTTTTTGCCTTAAAGGCTTTATAGTAATAATCGGCATTGTGCTTCTTTACTATACTGGTCAAACTGATGCTGTCAAACAAACTTATCACTTGTTTAAAAATCGGCTGTCCGACAAACTTTATTTCTGTATTTTTGCTCATGTTGTGATTTTGTGTGCAAAACAAATCTACAACTTGGGGCGAAACCTTCGGGGAGTAACCCCAATTTATTTTTTTACTCGTTCAGTAGTGATTT
>JBASYJ010000093.1:0-23413 GCA_049277435.1 Prolixibacteraceae bacterium | reverse complement strand
GTGTACCAGGGCGAAATATTTGGATTTCTGGGAGCCAACGGTGCGGGAAAAACCACTGCCATGAAAATACTTTGCGGCCTCTCCTCGCCCACTTCAGGAGAAGTAAATGTCGGTGGATTTGATATTTATACCCAGACTGAAAAAGTAAAACGAAACATCGGCTACATGAGCCAGAAGTTTTCGCTTTACGAAGACATGACCATCGCCGAAAACATTCGTTTTTTTTCCGGCGTGTATGGCATTTCGCCCAAGGACCGAAAAGCTAAAATGGATGTTTTACTGAAAAACCTCGATATCGAATCGGCAAAAGATTCGCTGATCGGATCGCTGCCACTGGGCTGGAAACAGAAACTTGCCTTTTCGGTGGCTATTTTTCACGATCCGAAAATTGTTTTTCTCGATGAACCAACAGGAGGTGTCGACCCGATTACCCGCCGCAAATTCTGGGACCTGATTTATGAAGCGTCCGACCGTGGAATTACGGTTTTCGTTACCACTCACTACATGGACGAAGCGGAATATTGCAACCGGGTGTCGATCATGAACAACGGGCGGATTGAAGCTTTGGATACGCCTGAAAACCTGAAAAGAAACTACGATTCCAAAAATATGGACGAGGTGTTTTTGAAGATAGCAAGGAATGTGGAATAAAAGTGATCAGTCACAGTCTCCGGGTGCTCTTTTGAAACCTGGAACTTGAAATTTGAAATTTGAAACTATTAGCATGAAACAATTTATAGGATTTCTCCGGAAAGAGTTTTTGCATATTTTTCGTGATCCGCGAACGATGATCATCATTTTCGGTTTGCCGATCGTTCAGCTGCTGCTATTCGGCAAGGTGATCAATACCGACATTCAGGATTCAAAAATTGCCATTCTCGATCAGTCACACGACAACACCACCCGTCTGATTACCTCGAAACTGCTTTCGTCGGGATATTTTTTGATGGGTGCCGAGATTCAGCCCGGCGACGACGTGGAAGATGTTTTCCGGAAAGGCAAAGTTAAAATGCTGGTTACGTTTGGCCCCAACTTCGAACAAAACCTCGAACGCGATGGCAAGGAAAACGTTCAGCTTTTGGCCGATGCCTCCGATCCGAACAACGCCCGAATCCTGACCAGTTACGCTTCAGGAATTATTAACGACTTTGTGAAAAAGGAAAAAATGCAAAACCTGCAGCTGCCCAACCAGATCAATACCGAAGTGCGGATGCTGTATAACGAAGGATTGAAAAGTGTTTACATGTTTGTTCCCGGACTTATGGCCATGATCCTGATGCTTATTTCGGCCATGATGACTTCAGTCTCCATCGCCCGCGAAAAAGAATTCGGCACCATGGAAGTTTTACTTGCATCGCCCCTGAAACCAATCGTGATCGTATTGGGAAAAGTTACACCATATTTATTGCTTTCTTTTATCAATGCCTTAACGATTATGCTGATCGGGTATTTCATTTTTGGCGTTCCGATCCAGGGAAGTTTTGTTTTCCTGATGGCCGAAAGTCTCCTGTTCATCTTAGTTGCATTAAGCCTGGGAATATTGATTTCAACCGTTGCGCCCAATCAAATGGTAGCCATGTTCATTTCGATGCTTGCACTGATGCTGCCAACCATTTTGCTTTCAGGATTTATGTTTCCGATCGAAAATATGCCATTGCCATTGCGGATTATCAGTCATGCCATGCCACCGCGCTGGTACATCGTGATCCTGAAAAACATCATGCTGAAAGGAACCGGCATCCTATACGTCTGGAAAGAAACCACAATATTGATATTCATGACCTTTGTATTTATCACGCTGAGTATCCGGAATTTTAAAGTCAGGCTGGAGTAAATAGAAGTACTTAAAGTGCCTAAAGTTCGGAGTGCCTAGAGTAAGGTGGATCGTTTGAAATCACAACTATTAATTAGAAATAGGATGGAAAATAAAGAGTTTGCAAAACAATTGGAGAAGAGGACAAGGATTTTCGCAATTACGATTATAAAACTGTCTTCTTCATTGCCAAATTCTCCTGAAGAAAGGGTCATTCGAAATCAAATTACAAAATCGGGTTCAAGTGTTGGGGCAAATTACCGGGAAGCGAACCGATCAAGAAGTAAAGCTGATTTTTCAAATAAAATTACTATTTCAGAAAGTAAAGCAAGCGAAACCGTTTATTGGCTGGAAATTATTGACGAATTGGAATGGGCAGAAAATAAGACAATTCAAACTGTATTAAATGAAGCTAATGAACTGTTGGCAATTTTTACATCAATTGGGAAAAATTTAAAATAAAAAAAGTACTTGGAGTGCCTAAAGTTCGGAGTGCCTTGAATATCTCCAAACTTTAGGCACTCAAGGCACTTTAACATACTTTAGGCACTTATTTATGAAAACCATATTTTACGTCATACAGAAAGAATTTATCCAGGTGAAGCGGAACAAAGTCATGCTTCGGATGATCATCATGATCCCTTTGCTACAAATGCTGGTTTTGGTATTTGCTGCGACCTACGATCTAAAAAATGTCGATATTTTTCTGGTCGACAAAGACTTGTCGTCCACTTCGCGCAAGCTGGTATCCAAGATCGATGCTTCGCCGTTTTTCACGGTAAACAATACATCTTTCAATCCTGAAGACGGTGAAAAGGAAATCCTTCGCAATACCGACGACATGGTTCTGGTCATTCCACCGAACTTTGAACGTGATTTGATTCGCGACGACAAGGCAAGTATTCAGCTATTGGTCAATGCCATCGACGGACAATCGGCCCAGCTGGGCTATTCCTATGCTGCATCTGTAATCCGCGATTTCAACAAAAATATCATTGCCGAATGGAAAGGTCTGCCCGAATTTAATCCGCCTTACCAAATCAATACCGTTTCGAGATTTTGGTACAATTCCGAACTCGAATATAAATGGTATATGGCTCCGGGAGTATTGGCAATTCTGGTCACCCTTATTGGTTTATTCCTCTCCGGAATGAGCCTGGTTAAAGAAAAAGAACAGGGAACCATCGAACAGCTGAATGTGACCCCAATCCGGAAAATTCATTTTCTGGCCGGAAAACTGATCCCTTTTGTAGTCATCGCCCTTTTCGATCTGGCTTTTGGATTACTGGTTGCCCGAATCGTATTTAATTTACCGATCGTGGGCAGTTTGTGGCTGGTCTTCGGATTTGGAATTCTCTATTTATTGGGCATCCTCGGACTGGGTCTGTTTATCTCGACCGTGGCCGACACCCAGCAACAGGTCATGTTTGTAACCTATTTTTTCATGATGATTTTTATCCTGATGGGAGGAATTTTCACACCTGTTGACAGTATGCCGCATTGGGCCCAGCTGATCGACGAAATCAATCCTGTCTTTCATTTTATGAAAGTCATGCGCATGGTGGTGCTCAAAGGTTCGAACTTTGGCGATCTGATCCACGAATTTACGATGCTTTGCATTCTGGGAATCACTTTCCTGAGCCTGGCAGTTGTCAGATACCGGAAGACTGCCTGATAACAGGATTGCTTATCAGGAAGATATTATGACGCCCGTGGTGCAGGTTTCGTTGATTTCGATGCTGTTTACCCGGATGCGTGAATTTTCAAAAAGCTCGCAGGCTTTCTTTAAAATAATTTCGGCCAGGTGCTCCGAAGTTGGATTTTTGGTGGTCGGGTATACTTTGTTCCCGGTTTCCAGCAGGTATTTAATCAGCGGATCTTCTTCCCAGAGAAAAGTCACATGATCAAGCGTACTGTCGATCCAGGCTTTTAAGGCTTTTGTTTCGCTGAAATCGATCAGCATGTCTTTTTCGTCGAGTTCGGTGCCTTCGAGACAAAGTTTGACCCGAAACGAATGGCCATGATTATTGGCACATTTACCCGTATAATTCCGCAACAGCCGGTGTGCTGCCTCAAATGTAAATTCCTTATAAATAATGTATTTCATGATTCTATTTTGAATTCTATCTATTATTTCCCCCGCACATTTTTCCAAAGCATCACATGTAATCTGGGCGAAAAATTATACCCCAGATTGATAATTTCGTCAGCCAGATCGGGCCTGATCTGCGATTCGAGCGTTGTACCTTCCAGCCCGATGTATACTTTTTGTCTGGCAATCTTATAGTTCTCAACGAACGAACCTATTTCTTTCAGATCATTCTGGTTTTTAGCGATAAACTTAAAAATACACCAGTCATTTCCTGACCAGAAATCGATTGCTTCTTCGTTAATTTCCTGAAATGAATTTGAAAGTTTTGGTGAAATCACCCAGTTAAACCTGGAAATCACATCCTCATCCATCGCTTCGCGCGAAAAAACGGTGCCGTCGTCCATCCTGATTTCCAGAGCCCGGTTCGGAATAATGGTTCCGTTCGTTTCAACATGAAACTTTTTATCCGGAACGACCAATTTATCCAACCTGTACAAAGCAGGTTCGCCGCCGGTAAAAATGACATGCGGGGCATCATTTTCAGAAATGATTTTTTTTAGTTCTGTTTCAGTAAAAAGCCGGTGTGCTCCGGAATGTTTGTTCCAGGTATATTTCGTGTCGCACCAGAGGCAACGCAGGTTGCAGTGCTGAAAGCGAACAAAAAGGCTGTTCGCGCCAGTATAATTTCCTTCGCCCTGGATGGAACGAAAATATTCAGAAATAAAAAAGGTATCGTCTGTTAACATCCGGGAATCAGGATTTTTCTCAATTAATTTTTGCGGGGCAAAGATATAAAAATGGATTGGAGTTCCTTTTAAAACATCGGGCACAGTTTATTTCAGAAAAAACTGCGATCCATTCTCTTCCATTTTCCTGAATAATATTTCTGGTATAGGCGCTTAAGCCACCCAATTTTAATGATTGATTTACAGTTATTTACAAAATTCAAACTAGAAATTATAACATACATAATGCGTTTTGTGTCCAAAATATTTTAATCTTAAAAACAAATTCAATTATATATGTCAGTTTATCAGCTATATATAAATATTTTAGTAAAAATAATTGGGCGGTCTAAACGCCTATACCAATAATATTTAATGCGCCTGATCGTTTTCAGTTCAAACCGGGCAGTTGGGGATCAGTCATAGATTTTATACTTTTGCCACTCAAATTTAAGCCAGCCATGAAACGATTAAACCTGTACATACTTTTCTTTATCCTGATATTATTTAGTGGAAATTCACTTCGGGCCCAAAGCGCAAAAAATGCCGAAAGTTCGATTCCAAAGCTGGTAGTTGTTTTATCAGTTGATCAGATGCGTACCGATTACCTGACAAGGTACTGGAATAAATTTCAGGCCGGAGGTTTTAAACGTTTGGTAAACGAAGGCGCCGAATGTTCGAATGCCCAGCTTAACCTGCATATCCAGAAAATTTCAACCGGCACCGCGACCCTGTTTACCGGAACTTTCCCGGCCAGCCATGGTATTGTGAATGATACCTGGTACGACCGGCTCCGAAAAAAGGAAATCAACTGTATCAACGACGACTATTTCATTACGGTTGGAAGCGATTCGAAAGAAGGCGAACGATCGGCAGCCAAATTACTTTCACCAACCATCGGCGATCTGATTAAAATTAACACCCAAAATAAATCGAAAGTGTTCAGCGTGGCCATGAACGATGTCAGCGCGGTTTTATCCGCCGGACATGCCGCAAACGGCGCCTACTGGTTCGATTCTCAAAACGGAAATATGATTTCGAGTTCGTATTATGTCGATGTATTTCCGGAGTGGGTACGTGAATTTAATGCTAAAAATTACGCCAAAACATTCTCCCAGCGAGACTGGACCACTTTGTTGCCCATTTCGAGCTACACCGAAAGTCTGGCTGACGCCTATGTTCTGGAAAAAGGTTATTACGACAAGTGGAACACTTTTCCGTACAGCATGAAAAAAATCAGGGAAAAAGCAGGCAGCTACAAATTCCTGAAAACAACTCCTTTCGGAAATTCAATCGTCAAAGATTTTACTACCAGCCTGATTCTGGCTGAAGATCTTGGCCGGGATGAATATCCCGATTTCCTGGCCGTCACCTTTACCTCAATGGATTACGAAAATAATTCGTTCGGACCGGCATCAGTCGAAATGGAAGACACCTACCTGCGACTGGATCAGGACATTGCCTCCATTCTGGATTTTATCGATAAACGAATCGGAAAAGGAAATGCGCTGGTTGTGCTCACGTCCAGCTGCTCCTCGGTTTATCCGGTCGATTACCTGAAGGAAGAATTCAACATGCCTGCAGGTACTTTTTCACCCGAAAGCGCCATTGCCCTTTTAAAATCGTTCCTGAATATTTCCTACGGACAAGGTGAATGGATTGAAGTGGTGAGCGATCAGCAGATTTATTTTAACCGCGAACTGCTCGAAAAGAAAAACATTAAACCCGAAGATATCGAAACCAAAACTGCCGGATTCATCAACCAGTTTGAAGGTGTTAAAATCGCTTTGACATCGGCTTCCTTTGGTCAGGGCGATTATGCAAAAGGACAGCTGGCGGTGATTGCCAACTCGTATAATTTCAAACGATCGGGCGATGTGCTTTTTCAGCTTGAAGACGGATGGCAACCTGTGTACAAATACCAACGCACAATTTACAACGACAACTCAAACATTCCGTTTATCCTGCACGGAAACGCCATTAAACACAAGCTGGTTCGAACTAAAATCCTGGCCGAAGACCTGATGCCCACCATTCTCGAAATTCTGCACATGCCCATTCCCGACCAGTGCTCCGGAAATATACTGGAAGAGATATTGGTCCAGTAAAATCTCTGGTTTATAAGCAAAGCAGGCCTTCTGAATTTTACAATATGTAATAAATTTAGAATCATTTAAAAAATATTCAGTTCTAAAAAACTATTATCTTTGATCGCAAATTTCAGGAAAATGGCTAACGACTGGAAAGACAGATTGGGGACTGTATATTCGACAAATCCGGATTTTAATTACGAATCGAACGCTGAAGAAGTAGCGGAAACTCTGCCACCGCACCAGCAAAACCTGAAGGTTCAACTCGACCGCAAACAGCGGAAAGGTAAAAGCGTGACCCTGATTACTGGTTTTATTGGTTCAGACGACGATTTGAAATCACTCGCCAAAACGCTGAAAACCAAATGCGGAGTTGGAGGTTCGGCAAAAGACGGAGAAATTATCATTCAGGGAGATGTTTGTTCGAAAGTTATGGACATCCTGAAAGCAGAAAACTATAAAGTAAAACGTTCAGGAGGATAAACTGACTTATCAGGGAATTGAAGGCAAAAGGAGAAGATGAATAAGGTATGATGCAGATTTTACAATTATAAATCATTGACGCTCAATAAACTGCTCACGTATGCTTAAGAATTTCAAAACTATCGGAATGATTGGGGGAATTGCCCCGGCATCAACTATCGACTATTACCAGCGCATTATTTCACGATTTCAGGAACGGACAGGTTCGCACAATTATCCGTCGATCATCATCAACAGCATCAACATGACGCACATGATGAATCTGATTTCCAATGACCACCTCGACGAATTGGTTGATTACCTGTCGGAAGAAATTTTCAATCTGGAAAAAGCCGGAGCCAAAGTTATTTTTCTGGCATCGAATACCCCGCACCTGGTTTACGAACCTCTTCGTCAACGGGTGAAAACAAAAATGGTCAGTATTGTTGATTCAACGATTGCCTATGCGAAATCGAAAGGGCACAACCGGCTTGGCCTTTTTGGAACCATAACCACCATGGAACGCGATTTTTTTCAGGATGGATTTGAAGATGCAGGAATGCAGATCATTACTCCCATGCCCGACGAACGAAAATACATTCATAAAATCTACATGGAAGAACTCGTCCGGGGTCGTTTTTATCCTGAAACCAAAAACAGATTGCTGGCCATTGCCAACCGTATGTATGTGGAAGGCCAGATTGACGGACTCATTTTAGGTGGAACTGAATTACCGATGATACTGAAAAGCAGCGACATGGAGGACATCGAAATCATCAATACCACAAAAATTCACATCGAACGTATTCTGGATGCTGTAATTGGCTAAGCATATTCTTATAAAAAACAGTCCCGGTTCGATAAATTATTGAACCGGGACTGTTTTTTATAATCCATCCTACAGATTTGCCTGAAGCTTCCGGAGCAAACCATCGCAGGAATCTTCCAGAATATCCAGAACGGTTTCGAAACCGGCATCACCCCCATAATACGGATCAGGAACCGAATCAAAATTAGTGTTTCGGGCAAAATCGGTCATGAGGTAAATTTTCTTCCGGTCATTTTCATGGCGCGACAAACTTTTTAAATCCCTGACATTCTGTTTATCCATTCCGATGATGTAATCGAATCGGTCAAAATCAGTCCGGACATTTACAGGTCTCGAGATGCTGGTCAGGTCGTATCCACGTTTTTGCGCAAATTGCCGCATCCGGTAATCTGCAGGTTCACCGGCATGATAGGCTAAAGTTCCGGCGGAATCACATTCCAGATCTTTTTCAAGACCGTGCTTTTCGATCAAAGCTTTAAAAACCGCTTCTGCGCTGGGGCTGCGGCATATATTTCCGAGGCAGACAAAAAGTACTCGTTTCATTCGATTCAATTTCTTAGGAGCACAAAAATAAAAGATAATGACAGGATTCACGCAACTCAAATGAAATTCTGAAGGCCAAATCAGTTTTTTTTCGGTTGGTTCATATTTTGAATTCCAGATTTTATTCGTGAGTTTTGCAGCCTTATCCGGAACAAATGAAAGACTTTACTGCAGGCAAAGAGGCGAAATTAATTCTTCAATTTTCAGTTCCGCTGGTTCTTGGAAACATCTTTCAGAACCTCTACAACGTGATCGACAGTGTGATCGTCGGACGATTTTTGGGGAAGGAAGCACTGGGTGCTGTCGGAGCATCGTTCCCGATTATTTTTGCACTCATTTCGATGGTCATTGGAGTTGGTTCGGGTGCATCCACTGTGGTTTCCCAATATTTCGGAGCAAAAAAAATCGACGAAGTCAAACGCACCATCGACACCATTTTCATTTTCTTTTTAGGCTCCTCCATCCTGATTACCATTCTTGGTATTGTTTTCAGCGAACACATATTCCTGCTTTTACGATTGCCGGAAGACATTCTGCCACAGGCTGTCAGCTACCTGAACACCTACCTCCTGGGGATGTTTTTTTTCTTCGGATTCAGCGGTATCAGCAGCATTCTACGCGGTTTGGGCGACGCGAAAACACCGATGTATTTTATGATCATTGCTACGATCAACAATATTTTGTTCGATCTGCTTTTTGTGGTGGTCTTCAAATGGGGGATTGAAGGTGCCGCCTGGGCAACCATTCTTTCTGAAGCTGGCGCTTTTGTAACTGCCGCTTATTACCTCAGCAAAAAACATCCGATCATCAATCTGTCGTTCCGGAAATACATTTTTGACCGCGACATTTTTAAAAGCTGCATTCGTATCGGACTGCCAACCGGGTTTCAGCAGTCGTTTATTGCCTTCGGAATGATGGCCATCATGAGTATCGTAAACGGATTTGGCACCAATACCGTTGCTGCCTATTCAGCCGCGATGCGAATCGACTCGTTTGTAAAAATGCCCGCCATTACCTTTTCATCCGCCTTATCATCTTTTGTGGGACAAAATCTGGGCGCCTTTCAGGAAAAACGAGCGAAAACCGGATTACGCGCAACCTTAATTTTTTCGACCATCTACTGTATTTTTGTTTCCTTACTGATCATTGTTTTTGGCAGGCATATCATGTCGCTGTTTACAAACGATCCGGCAGTGATTAAAATTGGGCAGGATTACCTGGTAATTGTTTCTTCCTTTTACCTGCTTTTCTCAACCATGTTCAGCTTTACCGGTTTTCTGCGCGGTGCCGGGGCAACCCTGGTCCCGATGATTTCAACCTTTACCGCACTTTACCTGATCCGGATTCCGGCTGCTACATTCTTTTCAGGATTAATTGGTGTAAATGGTATCTGGTGGGCCGAACCCATGGGTTCCTTTGTTGGAATGATGATTCTGCTCATTTATTATAAAAGCGGTAAATGGAAAGGCAAAGTGGTGGTAAAAAAGATGGACTCCAAACTTCAGGAAAAACAATAAACAGAGATTTTTTACTACAGCCAGTGACTCTTCAGGCAAAAATGAATCAATTCGGTAATGTTGTGAGTCTCGGTTTTCTTCATAATTTTCCGTTTGTGATTTTTAACGGTATGAATACTGATGTTCAGTTTATCCGCAATCATTTTACTGCTCATTCCTTCATGGCAAAGTTTAACGATTTCAATCTCCCTTTCGGAAAGCAAAGAATTGTGAATAGCTAAGTATGCTTTGGAAAAAACCTTTTGATACCCTTTATCCTCCATGTACCGAAAAATAGAAAGTATCAGGTTGTCATCGGTTTTCATATCACCCAATTCATAAAATACTTTTAGATTCAGCACCGGAAGGCAATTCTCTTTGGATAAAATCAGTGATCCCTCATGCAGAAACTGGGAAACACTCCCATCTCTCCGGATGTAGCGGTGATTGAATGAAAATATGTAATCGCGAAGTTCAATTTTAGAAAAGGAAGATGTGAATTTCAGGATATCCGGAAATACATCTTTGCACCACACCAGGCGATCATCCGGATGAAACTGAAGAACAGAAAAAATCAGGTTTTCATGGAGAAGTTCATTTTTGAAACAGCCATTTCGATCGGCACAATGATCGTGGATACAGGCAAACTGTTGTAAGGAATGATCAACAAAACAAGCGTCAAACACCTGGGAAAGACCTGATTCAATCATTTCATCCTTGGATTTTTCTGCTTTATTACCGGATTTTGTTCTGCCTGAGTTCTCCCTGTCTGATTCCAGATTCATGTGTTTAAAATCATATGATCTTTTATCAATTCTCATGACAAAGGTACTTTTTTTGAATTTGGTCTGGTTCAAAAACGGAATGGATAAAGCCTCTATTGTTTATCCTGAAAAGCACCGGAAGGTAACCTCAGTTCCAGAGATAATTCTACAGAAAATTAATTCAGGCTATCCACCAAACACTAACACACTGATTAACATTCATATATACACTAAATAAAAATCCCATGGAACTCAAAAACGGAAATTTATTTTCAGAAACATCATTTTAGTTATTCGCCAAAAATAGATCGCACGTTTGTGCTATTGATTAAACCCGGCCAACAAACTAATTTTAATCAAATCACTAACCAAGATTTGCAATTACCACTTAGGTATGGATGAAATTTGGCCTGAAGTCAAATCTGAACTCAGGCCGAAACCAGAATAAATACAACGGTCTGTTAAAAGAACAGATTTAAAATGAGACAACAAATGCCTGAACATACAAGATAAATATGCCAAATTATCAATTTGAAATCATCCCCATTCAGGAATCCGACGGTTTTGCCTGCAGTTTATGGTGCCTGAAACACGATGGTTCGAAACATCACGGACCGGTGTTGACCATCCATGGTGCAGGTATTTGTTCAAACATTTTCAATCTGCCCAATCCGGTACCCCATTCTTTGCCTTGTTCATGCCTGAAGCCAACGGAATACCCGACCACCATTTCGAATCTTGGTTAATAACCTACGAAAATCAACCTGAAAAAGTAACTCCTGAAGGGTTCGATTTTTTTTTAAACCCTGGGTTTAAATTTAAACTGGCTTTCCGTTCCTTCAATAACCGATTACGAAAAATTCAAAATTAAAATTCCGGATTTTGAACTAACAACTCAACAGTATTCTGCTCAACATCAACAGTGGCGACACTTTTCTGGCTGCTTCCATGCACATGGGTTGAGTGACTTGACTGGTGCTGTTTTGTCACGCCCGCGGAGAAGGCCTGATATTCAATACCATTCAGAATAACTTCGACATACCCGCCCTGCCAACTGCAATCCTATCTGTTATTCTGATTCCTATCATGATGATTACTTCTTCCATTATGATCTTTACCGACTCGAAAACTCCGTTGGTTTGGCCCTTGCATTACTTCAATTATCGACATGCGGAATAAAGAGGTTCTGGAAGAGGGAATGACGATGGAAGAAGGAAGTATTCCGGCTCCGATTTCATCGTTACTCTCATCAGCGTTTATTCCCTTATCCAGATTAATGGGAAAAGATACCGATGACGGCTGGAACGATTGGGTGGATGAGAAAAAGCGGGAAGCCATCAGTTTGCTGAAAGGGCCTTATTCAGGAGCAATAAACCACACCCAGGTTTATCTGGTGATGACTCATGACGACGGAAGCGGCACCATGCTTCTGGAAAACAACCGGCTTGAAATCAGCTGGCCGGGTGTTGGCAAACAGCAAATCTTCAAAAAAGTGAATGGCAAACTGGAAGAAGCGACCAAAGCCCTGGGCGGAACTTACCTCCCTAATCCGCAATGGAATAAAATGATGAATTACGACATGGTTACCGTTCATCCTTTGGGTGGCTGCACCATGGGCGACAATGCGTCGACCAGTGTCACCAATCATTTGGGGCAGGTGTACTGCAGCGACTCCGGAAAAGAACTTCACGAAGGTTTGTATGTGATGGATGGCGCGATCATTCCCCGTTCGCTGGGAACAAATCCCCTGCTGACGATTTCTGCATTAGCAGAACGGAATTGTAAAATAATTATTGAATCAGAAATTAAATCGCTGAATTACGATCTGAATCCTCCGGAGAAATCTCCGCTAATTGAAAATGAAGCCGGAGTTTCGTTTACTGAAACCATGCGCGGATACATTTCGATGAATGAAAAGACTTTTTTCAAGAAAGGGTACGATGAGGGGCTAAAATATAATTCGCCATTCGAATTTACACTGACTATTCAATCGCAGGATGTGGTAGCCTTTGATGCCGACAGCAACCATCAGGCCGAAATGATCGGGACGGTAAATTGTCCGGCACTGTCGATTTATCCGATCACGGCAATCAACGGCGTATTCAACCTGTTTATTAAGGAAGATTCGGCCGGAAAGCTGAAGTTTATGAAATACGGCATGACCCTGAACACGATTGAAGGTCCGTCGTATTATTTCTACGGCTATAAAGAAATAAAAGACGATAAAGGTTTTGATCTGTGGAGCGACACCACTACGCTTTACATTACCGTTTTCGACGGGCCGGATGACGAAAGTCCGGTTAAAGGAAAAGGCATTCTGAAAATTGCAGTCAGCGATTTTATGAAGCAACTTCAAACCATGAAATCCATTCACGCAGATACAAATAAAGAATCGATCGGTGCGGTTTCCAAATTTGGAAAACTATTCGCAGGTGAAATCTGGGAAACCTATTTTTAAATTCAGAGTAAAACCTCATAAAAAAAAATTCAAATTATGCCAGTTACAACAGAAGCTTTCAAAGAGGTATTCGGGATACTCAAAGAATTAGCTGCAGGTGTAAAAACAGCTGTTCAGTTTCCTGAAAATGAACGCAAAGAAATGCGGGAAGCTATTGCCGATACAGCGGAATTAATTGATGAAACCCTGACAATTCTAAAACAACACCTGACCAGTGTGTTATCGGCATTAAAATTCGGGAATAAGCCAACGGCACAACAAATGATTTACGAACTGCAAAGTTTCCCGGCCTGGGAAGACCGTTTCAGGAGATTTCAGTTGTGTGATTCGCTGAGACTGGCGACCCATAATCTGGAGCAAAAAGGATTGTATAAATTGCTCAATACATTTGCTTTTTCGAATCCGGATGAAATGCATGAAAAAATGTGCAAATATATCGGAGGTGAAGCCAATGCCGCAGAATCAGTAAAAATAATGCTCGAAAATCTGTCGGAACTGGCAGCTGTTGTCGACACTGATTTCGACCGGGTTGTTAAAGAACTGGAAGATGCCCGCAGGGAAGTTAGCCGGTGGAGGCAGGCATTTATCGATTTTGAACTCGAAATCCGTAACACTGTCTGATCACAACCCAAAATACCCGAAAGGTTTTGAAACAAAATTTTCAAAACCAAATATAATAACGGGTCAAACACCCATTATATTTATTCTGAAATACGCTGAATATTAAACACCTAAAATCTGAGCATCATGAGCGATAAAAAATCTTTCATTACAGCAGCCATAACCGGCCTGTCAAATCTCACACGCCTCGAAGTCAACACGATGGTTGGAAATTACACCTTTAATCAGGACCAGAATGGTGCGAATACAACACTTAAAATTGACAACACAGGAGAACGGATGTGCTCGCAGATTAACCTGGTTACCGGTGACATTTCGACTGCGATGACCGAAAAATTTGTCAGCGAGTACAAAGATCTCCGGAAATACCACATGGCACGTGAAGAACAGGGGCACGAGATTATTAAAAAAAACATCGAAGTCCTGAAACAGATCCTGGATACGATCACACATTTTGAAGAGAAAAAAAACAATCCTTAGTTTGAACTAAAATCAATTTCAACCGATGCTTTTCAGAAACAAAAAGCTTGATGAGACCATAAGTTCAACACTTTACGACCTCACCCATCTTGAGATCAATACGATCATAAAAGAAGAAATGAATGCGACCAAGGCACCTTCAAGTCCCCGGTTGCTGCTTCACGATCTCGCTAAAAAATACCATTTCGAACTGCTCCGTTTAGGCGAAATCTATGAAAAACATCTGGAAGAGTCTGGAATAGAAACCAAAAACCTTTTCCGGGGAGAAGCCAACAAAAAAGGATCGGGTTATGAATCGTATAAAGAATTGCGAAATCAGGCTGAACTGACTTACAAATTTCTCGAAAAAAATAAAGCACAAATTTCTGTAAAATATGATCAGATTAATTCTGACATCAAAATGCTTCAGCGCATTGAAACTATTTCGAACGATATCATGAGCATCCTGAAAATTGCTGAATCAGCAAAAGAAAACGCAGGTGAAAAAAATCTTTCCTATGATTTTGATGAACCGGAAACCTTGCGGAATTTCAGAACAATGCCTCACCGCAATGCGGAACAATACGAGTTGGACCTGGACCTGAGACAATTGCTGGTGATTAAAAAGGCCAACGATATTGGTACCGAAAAAGTAGTCATGCAAACGATCATTGGCATGGACGGGGATGTGACATCCCGCATTTCAAAATCATTTGCTGATCAGCCAATCGCATTCATTAACGATATTCACAACGATGCCATCCGGATTTCGGTCAAATTCTGGGAAACCCTGGTTAACATCGTTGTCAAACTGGGCGAGAATATTATTAAAACAATTCTGGGTAAATCCTGAAAAATTTGAACTTATACCTGACACAGGCCATCCGGGCCTATACCGAACTTTTTCAAACCGGTTCCATTCAAAGCAGCGTCGAAGGCGAAAATCTTATGCTGAACCTGAAAGCGAATGTGACCGGTGATATTTTGATTTGCATCGGCCCGAAGGAAAAAAGAAGATCGAACGATCCGGATCTGATGGAATTAATCGGATCTGATTCCAGCTTGCACCAAATGAAAGAGCAGGCATTCAAATCACTGCACCAAAAGCTTCATGGATTAATCCTCGTGCCACAAGGTTTGGTCTGGATCATCAATTTTAGTTTTTACATCAGTCTGTACCTCTTGAAATCGGATCAAATCAAAGGACTGATTTTGTTGCAAAACTTATCCATTCAAAACTGGCCATTCCTGATGCTGATCCTGATTTCAACCGGCACCGTTCTGTTTGGGAAAACAATCGGATTCAAATTGTTAAGCTCCATCTTCTCTGGATTGTTTTGGGTAATACGGAAAATCAGATGGTTAAGAAATAAAAGGAATGTAAAGCCTTATTTCAATTTTCAGAACTCTTTAATCAATATCTAATAAACTCAAAATCAATAGCACAAAGGTGTTATTGACTTGAAAAATACTAATTCATAATTTTAATTAGATTTTTAAAAGATAGCATTTAACAATTGACTTAAAAATTCATTATTTACATTTTTGAAAAAATCGCCAAAATTCTCAACTAAGATTATTTCAAAAAATAAACAACCAATTTCATTATCATGAAAACAATAATAAACACAACTATTTGTCTACTATTTTTTTGTTCTGTGTATTCAAATTCGAAAAAAGACAGTACAAAATTCAAGAATAATACAATTATTATTCAATCTGTTTTATCTCCAAATACCAAAATCCCTTTATTCGTAGGATCAAATGATCAAATAATTCTCAAATTTGAAGATGTAAATACTTTTCTATACTCGATCAATTTTAAGGAAGTTCAGCGCGATTTGATTAGTGATGAAGAAAAGGCCAATAACATACTCGAATTATCATTCAACCCAAGTGAAATCAAATTTCTGCCTCTTAAATTGACTGACTTTTTATTGCCTGAAATCCAGAATCCCAATGTAGCCGATACTATAAATGAGTTGGAACGAACCCTTACTGCTTTACAGGTTAAAGCCAAACTATTAAACGATCAAAGGAGGAAATTGAATGAAGAATTGGACGGTATCATTAGACGCAAGTTAATTCAATATGAGCTGGAAATTAAAGACACAATTAATGATGTAAAAGCTTTAAAACTGGAAAATAAACTACTGGAAATTAAATCAAGCGATGACATCAAAAAAATGAATTCATCCATCGATGATTTAATGAAAGAATTCCAATCAAATTTAGCCGCACTGGAAAATAACAGAAAAGCAAAAGAAAAGTATATATCAAAAAATAATTCAATTGAAGTTCATACCATCCTTTTCAGGAATCTACTGAAAAATTATATCGATATTCTTTCATCGATTAATGAAAAATTGGCAGTTTATGATGAATTGATGTTCGTACTCTATTCCAATGAACCGTTTAAAAATGTTGAATTGCAAAAAAAGCAGATTTTAAAGGATCATTTTGGAACAGACTGCGAGCCAGGCCATATCCTTCATAGTTATTATGAATTGTTCAATAAACTCGATACCGTTTATTATGCCATTCAAAAACGATATGATTTAATTCCGGATAAAAAACAGGTTTCAAGCTCATTCATCAAACTCTCAGACTATCATAACAAAATTGACAGGGTGAAGTATCAGGAAATATTCAGGCAGATTTTGAAAACTTTTAATGCCATAAACGAATCCAACTGGACGATCACTTACCAAACTACAACCATTTCGGATAAAGCAGACAAAATTTTCTATTCGCTTGACATTACTCCTATAAAAAATGAATATACACTGACGAATAAAAGTATAAAGTTCAACTACGGACTTGACATCAATGGAGGATACAAAATCGATGTAAGTGCGGGTATTTTATACCATTTCATGCTAATGGACGATGAATACCGTTTTGAAAAAGTAACGGAAGAAACATCACGCATCGTTAAGGTAACCAAAGATGATCAGTTTACTCCCGCAGCTTCAGCACTTTTCAACATTTACAAACGATCAGCATCTGCTTACAAACTGGCTGTGAATTTTGGCGCCGGAACAAATACCGAAAAAGTTTACTATTACCTCGGAGCAGGCATCCTGCTGGGTAAAAGTGAACGAATCGGTGTCAGTGCCGGATTGGTGGGAGGAACTGTCGCCCGGATTTCTGATGAATATAAAAAAAATGACATTATTAATTTACCCCTCGAGAAATTAACGAAAGAAGTAGTTATGCAATCAAAAGACCCATTTAAGTTTGGATACTATTTTGGGGTAACCTACAATCTATCAGGCAAAAATAAGGCAAATATGGAGGCAATGCTGAGAAAATAACACCTGAAACATTTATACATTCCCCAACAACTCTTTCGTGCTCAGCAATCCGCAGGCAGCATAAATGTCCTGACCACGGGAGGCGCGGATCGTGGTGAGGATGCCTTTATCATTGAGTTTTTCCTTGAATTTCTGAAGGGTCGCTTCATCGGTTCCTTCAAGCGGGGTACCGGGAATCGGGTGAAAACGGATCAGGTTGATTCGGCATTTAATGCCATTCAGTATTTTAGCCAGCTCCTGAACATGCCGGGGTGAATCATTCAGGCCTTTAAATACAATGTATTCGAACGAAACCCGGCGCTGACGGCCAAAATCCCAGCTTTTAATTTCATGGATCACTTCTTCCAGCGGATAAGCTACCTGTACTGGCATCAGTTTCTGGCGCTCGTCGTCGAACGGGGTGTGCATACTCACCGCCAGATGTGCTTCCGATCGATTCAGGAAAGTGACCATTCCGGGAACAATCCCGATGGTTGAAACCGTAATTCGGCGCGGACTCATCGCAAATCCCCATTCCGAAGTTAGAATTTCGAGGCTTTTCAGCACTTCTTCCAGGTTATCAAACGGTTCGCCCATCCCCATGTAAACAATGTTGGTTACCTCTTGCCTTTCAGGAATATTCCGGATTTGGTTGACGATTTCACCAGCTGTTAATTGCCCCTGAAAACCCTGTTTGCCGGTCATGCAAAACAAACAACCCATTTTACAACCAACCTGCGAGGAAACACAAACGGTTTTGCGGTCGTCATCGGGAATCATGGCTGTTTCAACAAATTTCCCATGCACGGTTGGGAAAAGGTATTTCTTTGTTCCATCGATGCTTTCCTGCACTTTGGTCGAATCGATCAGCCCAAATTCGTATTTCGAACTCAATATTTCGCGAGCTTTTTTCGAAAGGTTGGTCATGGCTTCAATCGACGAAATGTCTTTCTGATAAAGCCATTCGGCCATTTGTTTTCCGGTAAATTTCGGTAGGCCAAGTTCCAGAGCCAAAGCTGTCAGTTCGTTGAGTGTTTTTCCAAAAAGAGCTTCCATGATAAAAAAGGCAATAGGTAAAAATGAAAAGGCAAAAAACTAAAAATAAATTTCGGCCAGGATGTTTTCGTACGGTACTCCCCTAGCAATCAGCAGATCGCGCACCTCAACCACCATAATAGCCTTGCCGCAAAGATAATAGTTAATATTGGCAGGTACATCATTTAATTCTTCCAGATATTGGGTAACCCGTCCCGGAAAAACATTACATGACTGCTCCTGCGAACAGCAACGCACATACCGTTTGCCCATCGCCCACTCCAGTTCATCCTCAAAATAAAACTGATCGAGTTTGCTCACTCCGTGAATCAAAGTTTTATTTTCAGAATTTCCGGAGCGAAACATGCTGTAAAAAGGTGCGATACCTGTGCCGGTGGCAATCCACATGGCAGCTTTTTTGTCGTCTTTAAAACTTCCGTATGGTTTGGTAACCCGGATTTTCATGCCCGGAATGACCCCGGCCAGCCACGGAGTCAGCAATCCATCTTCCTTCACATTAAAAAGCACCCGGATTTCAGGTTCATCATTTCCGCTGCAGATGCTGTAAATACGCGGAGCCTGCGAAGGATCGGCTGCAATTTTAACAACCTGTCCCGGAATAAATTCATGGGTTCGTTTCCATGAAATAAGGTGTACTCCGGGCGATATTTCCTGATTTTCGGTTACCGGAACCTCGTAAAGTTCGAGTTGCAGTTTTTTATATTCTTCAGCTTTTGCCATTTATTTATTTTGTTCCTGAATAACAAGTTCAGGCAGAATAGGTTTATCCGGCAAAGGTATCCTGAATTAAATTCAAACGACTACCGGTTTGATAAAAAACTCCGGATTTTTCTTTTCCTGAATGTAAACTTTTCGTTCAGAATAAAGGTTTAAGAAGGAAAGTACGAAGCTGAAGGATTATTAAAAATTATTTTTGCAGCACTTTAAAAACAACACACACCTTGAAAATTAAGACTTTAAAAGAAGACGCACAGTCGGTAGGTACTGTTTTACTTGAAGTTGGCGCATCTCTCATGAGTTCAGGTGCCAGTACCAGCCGAACCCGGGTTACTTTGGAACGAATGGCGCGCGGACTGGGTTATGGCATCGAACTACTAATCACTCACCGCGCGCTCATGCTGACCATCATTGAAAAAGACCAGCAACATTTTTTTTCCCGCCTGAAACGAACCTCGCCACATGGTGTAAATTTCAGGGTAGTTAGCGGGATAAGTCATTTAAGCTGGAATGTTCTTGAAAAAAAGTGGACCGTCATTCAGATCGCTGAAGAATTACAGCGTTTAAAAGCGCTGCCACACTATCCACGACTGGTTGTTCTTGGACTGGTTGCTCTTGCCGGATCTGCATTCTGCAATATTTTTGGCGGTGGTTATATCGACATGGCTGTTGCTTTTGTTGCCACATTCGCCGGACTTTTCGTTCGTCAGGAAGCAATTAAAGCCAAATTCAATCCTTATATCTGCGTATTTTTTGCGGCCTTTACGGCCTCTTTAATTGCCGGACTTGCAGAACATTTCCAGATCGGTTCTGAACCTGAAAAAGCATTTGCCACTTCGGTTCTGTTTCTGGTACCGGGAGTTCCGTTAATTAACTCGGTTACCGATTTAATGGACGGAAATATTCAAAATGGGATGGTTCGTGCCATGAACGGATTAATGATTTCGTTCTCGATCGCGCTCGGTATTTACACAGTTCGAATGATTTTAAGTTTCTAAGATGGTTATACTCGATATTATTACCAAAAGTATCTGGGCCGGATTTGCGGCTTTAGGTTTTGCAATTCTGTTTAATGTTCCCCGCCGGACACTCTTCACCATCTGGGCATTGGGTGCGGTAGGCGGAATTATTAAATTTTCGATGCTGCAATTTGACTTTGGAATTGTTTTCGCTTCGCTGATGGGCGCCTCGGTTGTAGGTGTGATAAGTGTTCAGATGGCACACATTCAAAAAAGTCCGCCACTGATTTTTTCAATTCCTTCAGTAATTCCGATGGTTCCCGGATTTTTTGCCTACAAAATGATGCTTGGTTTAATTGCGCTGACCAGCAGTATAAACACCGACACCTACATACAGACACTGATTGAAACTGTGAATAACGGAGCAAAAATGATGTTTGTGCTTATTTCACTCGGAACCGGTGTTGCGATTCCGATGCTTCTTTCACGGAAAGAATCGATTAAAAAATCGAAATTCAATAAAAACAAAAAACTGATTGTGTAAGCCTGGTTCAGAACCAGACAAAATAAACACAAAAAAGAGCTGTCCAAATTTGGTACAGCTCTTTTTACTATATAGAGATTGTTTTTTCTTCGAAAGCTTACTTCCATAAGCTAGCATCGGTCATCCATGATTCTACCTGAAGTGAATCTTCTGACTCCAGAGTATCAATTACTGCTTTGGTTTCCCAGTAATTGTCATCCAACATCCATGTTTCAATGGTTAACATTTCCTCTTTCTCTGTAACAACTTCAGCGTTAACCATACTTTTGTTGTCTGCAATTGCGTAGATATTGGTAAAACCAATGATTCCAAGTGCAATAATTGCGGTGAGTGTTTTAATTTTCGTCTTCATAATTTTCGTCTTTAATAGCTACCGGTTGTTTTCGCCGGTTGTTTTTCTCTTTTCTTTGTTTCACTATTAAGACTGCAAAGTAACAGGAAAGTGACTTGGTAACCAGTTAATTAAAAGACAAACTTATCTTAAGTAAACCTTAAAGGATTTCAAAGATGTTGGCCAAACGTTAAGAAAGGGGCAGGAAACAGGCCTTTCCAATAAGCAGGGGCCTGTTCAAAAAGTCCAAAAACACACGATCCGCTTCCCGACATCGAGGCATAAACTGCTCCGGAATGATACAACTGCTCCTTGATCCGGGCAATTTCAGGATACTGCTGAAACACAGATTGTTCAAACTGATTTGACACCCAATTCTTCCATTCATGAACCGGGAGATGAAGCAAATCGGTCAACGAAGATTCTGTTTTTTTTTGAACAATAAACTGAAAGGCTTTTGCTGTTGAAACTTCGACCGGTGGTTTTACCAGCAATATGAACATACCGTTAAGCGAAAGGTCAGTTTCCTGCATAATTTCTCCTCTTCCGGTGGCAAAAACAGGTTTATTCAGGATAAAAAAAGGACAATCGCTCCCTAAAACAGCCGAATATGCCAGTAATTTTTCAGTAGAAAGTTCCAGATTGTAGTTTTTATTCAGCATTTGAAGCATAAATGCGGCATCGGAAGAACCTCCTCCAAGACCGGCACCGAATGGAATATTTTTATGCAGATGTATTTTTAAAGGAGGCAGATCAAAATCTTTCTTTAACAGCTGATAAGCTTTCATGACCAGATTTGACTCTGGATTGTCCGAAATATGAATGCCACTTGAAGTAAACTGAAGTTGATCAGCTTCCACAAATTCGAGAACATCACACCATTCAATCGGGTAAAACACAGTTTCCAGATTGTGAAACCCATCCGGTCGTTTTTCGGTGATCTGTAATCCGAGATTAATTTTTGCATTTGGATATGATATCATCTAACAAAAATAGAAAAAATAGCCGGTTGAAATCACCTTCAGAAATTGATAAATCAGCTGAAATGACAATAATTTGTACATGTGATTTTATTGTTAAGACTCCATTCTACTGATTTTTCACATGAATTGCCGCCAATTTAGAATGTTCTTTTGCGCCTCAATTTAAATATGTATTTTGCATGGTATCTAATTTGCTTAAAATGGCACAAGTATCGAAACCAAAACTCAAATTTGTAGTCCAGGATTATTCCATAATTACCTTTGGTTTACTCATGTATGTGTTTTCCTGGACCTTATTTCTTGTTCCGGCTGAAATAACCGGTGGAGGAATAAGTGGTCTGGCTGCGGTAATTTTCTACAGCACAAAAATTCCGATCGGACTTACATTTTTTGTCATCAATTTATTTTTAGTCGCCATCGCAATCAAAGTTCTGGGAGCAAGTTTTGGAATTAAAACCATTTACAGTATGGTGATCATTTCGATTGCATTCAGTATCATTCCGGCCTTGTCGGTGGGGCCAATTATTCAGGATAACTTTCTTTCGGCAGTTTTAGGCGGAATGATGGGTGGTGTTGGAATCGGCATCGTGTTTTCACGGGGGGGCAGCACCGGGGGAACCGACATTATTGCCATGATCATTAACAAGTACCGGAACATCAGTCCGGGTCGTATCATTATGTATTGCGATGTACTGATCATCGGTTCATCGTACTTCTTAGTTCATTCGCTCGATAAAATGGTTTACGGCTTTGTTTCCATGGCCGTCGTTTCCTATACACTCGATGCATTTTTAAGCGGATCGAATGCTTCGGCACAGATGTTTATTTTTTCACCCAAATTCGATGAAATTGCTGATTACATCAATTCTGAAACCGGACGTGGGGTAACCGTGCTGAATGGAACAGGCTGGTATACCCAAAAAGATGTAAAAATCCTGATGACCATCGTTCGTAAAAAAGAAACCAGTATGCTGTTCAGAAAAATTAAAGAGATTGATGCAAATGCATTTATTTCGATGGGAAGTGTCATGGGTGTTTATGGAGAAGGATTTGATAAAATAAAAGTATAGGCTCTCCGTTATAAGTGCATTAACAATTTTTATACGATTGATCAAAGTCGTATAAAACACACAATATCTGCAGTTTTAAAAACAATTTCCTCCTGAACCGGGAAC